>JADLFU010000076.1 GCA_020849655.1 Polyangiaceae bacterium
GGCGGGCGCGGCGGGTGCAGCGGCGGGCCAGGCGGGCGCGGCGGGCGCAGCGGCGGGTCAGGCCGGCTCGGCGGGCGCAGCGGCGGGTCAAGCGGGCTCGGCGGGCGCAGCGGCGGGCCAGGCGGGCTCGGCGGGCGCAGCGGCGGGTCAAGCGGGCGCGGGGGCGACCGGGCTCTGCGGCGGCGGGGTCTGCTCCGACTGCGCGGCCCCCGCCGACGACCAGGCGTGCCGCACGGCGTACCCGGGCGCCGATCTCTGCGCGGGCGGCTCGTGTGAAGCTTGTGATAAACCGGGCGCGACGCTGGTGGTCGACCCCGTCAACGGCAGCGACGCGCGCGGCTCGGGCGCCGCGACCGCGGGAGGCGTGGCCGCGCCCGGGTGCGCGCTGCGGACGGTCACCGCGGCGATCAAGCTCGTCAACGCGGGGCCTGGCGGCGTCACGACCATCCAGATCGTGGGTCCGTCGACGCTCGACGCCGGCGAGTCCTACCCGCTCGTCCTCCCGGCCGACGTCGTCCTCACCACGACGGGCGACGTGACCGCGAAGCCGGGGCCGTCGCTCTCGGGCAGCAACTCGGCGGTCGTGCGCCTGCAGCACCCCGGCAGCGCGATCGACACGGACGCGACGTTCGTGATCGACGCGTCGGGCAGCCCGGCCTCGTCGCAGCTGGCCGGCGTGGTGGTCGAGCCGGGCAGCACCGACTCCACGCGCCTGCGCGGGGTGAGCGTCCTCGACGCTCCTGGCAACGGCATCCGGCTCACGGGCAAGGCGCGCCTCACCGTGCAGGACGGCGTGACGGTCAGCGGCGCGGGCCGCGGCGGCAACTTCTCCGGCATCTTCCTGACGGACGGCGGCTCGCTGCTGACGATCGACGTGCCCGCCGGCGAGCGCCCCACGACCGTCGTCGGCTCCGGCTCCAGCGGGATCACGGTGACAGGGCCCTCCGGCGTCAAGATCTCGGGTGTCCCCGGGGCGAACCCCGGCGAGGGCACCGTCGTGCTCTCTGGCAACACCGTCCACGGCTTCAACGGGCTCGCGACCGGCAACGGGCAGCAGGGGGTGTCGCTGGACGGCCTCGTCACCTTCAACAACGGCGACGCCTCCTCGAAGGGCGGCTCCGGCGTCTTCCTCTCGATGAACACCCGCGCGAAGGTGCGACGCTGCGTCTCGCTCGGCAACACGCGGGCGGGCGTCCACGTCGACGGCACCGGCGCGCTGAACTCTCCCGCGACGAGCCTGGTCGACCTCGGCGTCGCGGGCGATCCGGGCCTCAACGTCCTGCAGGACGCGGCGTCCGCCAACCAGGGCGTCGGGATCTGCTTCACCCCGCCGACGTCGGTCGTCACGTCGACGCAGGTCGCGCGAGGCAACACCTTCGGCGCCGCCAAGGACTGCGCGACGACGGCCGCGTCGCTCTCGAAGGGCGCCAACTGCGACGGCCCGCACGACGTGAGCGTGGTCAGCGCGAGCGCCTCGGTGACGCTCGACGTCGCGATGTGCACGATCCCTTGAGCGCCCACTCCCCCCAGCGCGCCGGCGAGCGACGCCTGACGCGCGCGTTCTTCGGGCTGCTCGCGATCGTGTACTTCGGGGTGTTCCCGTACCTGCAGGAAGTGAACAACCCAAACGAGAACTCGCGCACGTACCTCGTGCTGGCGCTGGTGGATCACCACACGTTTCGCCTGGACGAGGTCGCGCGCAGATACGGCTGGACGAACGATCTCGCGAGGGTGCCGGAGCCCGGTGGGGGGACGCACCTCGCGGCGGTGAAGGGCCCGTGGATGTCCCTGATCGGCGCGCCCGTCTACGCGGCGGAGCGCGCGGTGCTCGCCGCGGTCGGCAAGCGCCCTCCCACGGCGACGGCGGGGCAGGCCGCGCACCAGCGCTGGCTGCGCACGACCACGATCGTGCTGCAATTGTTCTGTGCGCATCTCCCCGGCTACCTGTTCCTGGTGTGGCTCGAGCGGCGGATGCGCGCCTGGTCGAGCGACGCGACGCTGCGGCTGGCGACGGTGGCGGCGGTCGGACTGGGCACCAACTTCCTCGCGTACTCGCTGCTGTTCGTCAGCCACGCGTGGAGCGCCACGGCGGCGTTCGTCGCGCTCGAGCTCGTGCGCGACGCCGCGGGCAGGCGGGCCCCCTCCGCGCGCGAGGCCTTCGTGGCGGGCTGCTGGGTGTCACTGTCGGCGCTGCTCGAGTACCAGGGGGTGTTCGTCGCGCTGCCGCTCGGGCTGTGGGCCGGGTGGGTGTTCCGGCGGCGGCTCGGGGCGCTCGCCCTGGCGGTCGCGACCTCGGCGCTGCCGCTCTTGTGGGTGCAGTGGGCGTCCTTCGGTCACCCGCTCGCCACGGGACACCGCCACATGCAGACGGAGGCGTTCGCAGGGCTCTGGCGGGAGGGCGTGCTCGGGTTCACTGGGCTCGATCGCGAGGCGTTGGGGGGGCTGCTGTTCGACCGCGGCTACGGCTTCTTCGGGACGAGCCCGTTCTTCTGGACGCTGGCGCTCCTGCCGCTCGCGCTGTGGCTGGGCGTCGAGCGGCGCGCGCGGGACGCGGCGCTCGTGGGGGTGGCGACCGCGCTCGTCGTGACGCTCGCGATGGCGTCGTCGCGCATGTGGCGCGGCGGCTGGACGATCGGCCCTCGGTACCTCGGCGCGCTGCCGGGGCTGCTCGCGCCCGCGGCGCTCGTCGCGCTCGACGCGCTCGCGACGCGCGGCCTGGCGACGGTCGCGCGCGGGCTCGCCGTGGGCCTCGCCGCCGCGAGCTTCCTGCAGATCGGCGCCCTGTCGCTGCTCGTGACGACGCTGCCGGAGAGCATCGTGCGGCCCGTCCCGCAGATCGTGGCGCCGCTGCTCGCGCTCGGGCTCGCGCCGCACCACGCGGGCGAGCTCGTGGGGGCCGGCGGCGTCGAGCCCTTCAAGCTCGCGCTCGCGGCGCCGCTCGGCTGCCTGGCGCTCGCGCTCTTCGCCGCGGGCCGCGAGCACGCGACGGCCCGCGCGGCGCTCGCGGTCGTCGTCGCCGCGCTCGCGCTCCGCCCCGCGCTCACGCTGCCGGCTGGCGCGCGCGATGATGGGCCGGCGGTGCGCGGGTACTTTTACACTGTGTGGGAGCCGAAGGGCCGCGACCGCCTGTCGGCCGCGTGGGCCCGCGCGGCCGAGGGCCCGTGCGCCCACCGCGAGATCGGCCGCTACTTGCAGGTCATCGGGCGCGCGCGGGAGGCGGAGGCACACGCGCGCCTGGGCGCGGCGTGCGGGCGCTGAGGCGCGTCCGAGCGGAGGAAGCGCGCGCCGGGGGCTCGGGCTCGGGAGACGGGCTCGGGCGACGAGCTCGGGCTCACCCCCGCTCCGGCTCATCCAGCACCGCGAGCGCGTCCAGCAAGCTCGGCAGCGCGACTCGGTCCTTCGGCCGGTCGGCCGCGCGCTTGCTCACGACGACCCTGCGCAGAGAGAGGACCGGCACGCGAATCCCGTCGACCATCTCGTGGCGAACGTGAGCCAGCTCGTCCGCGAAGCGCCCGAGCCCCGTCATCGAGTCCACGACGTCGAAGCGCTCGCTGAGGGCATCGCCGCCGATACGGGGCGGGCCGATGCCGAAGGCCCCGGAGATCCAGATGCCGCCCGCGGCGCGCACGGCGTCGGCGATGCGTGGGTCCCCCGGATCCTCGAACCACAAATCGATGTCCTCGGTCGCTCCACGAGCCCCCTGCATCAGCGCGGCGCTCATCCCGACGACCATGAAGCGCACGCCGCGCTCGATCAGCCCACGAAGGAGCTCCTGCTCAGCGGAACTTAGGGTGGAGTCGGGCATGCCTGAGGCCGAGGGCGAGGCGCTCGCCGGGCGTTCGCTCCAGGTTCTTCAGCGTTCGATACAGATCGTCGGCGTCCCGACCGGTCTTCGCCGCGAGCACGGCGGCGCGCGCGCGGAGAGCGTCGTCGTGCGCGATCCAGGCCGCGTCCTCCGCCGAAAGCACCGAGCGCACCACGCGCCAAAGCTACCACGCGTCGTCGGCTCGGTCTGCCACCGCGGGGTGGAGAACGCCTCGTCACGACTCCTTGGTGAGCGCGATCGTCGTGCGTCCCGAGCCCGACTCCCGAGCCCGTCCCCCGAGCCCGAGGCGAGTCGCTAGTCCGAGGACCCCTTCAGCACGACGTCGAAGCTCCCGTCCGTGAGCTCATGCGTCGACGTTCCCGCGACGTTCTTCACCGTCGCCGAGAACGTCCCCTTCACCCGCGCCCCGACCGCCTGACCGATCTCCGAGAACAACACGCCGCAGGCCCCGGTCGTCGAGTTCGCGTAGAAGATCTCGGAGGACTGCGAGGTGTACGTGACCCCCTGGCCGGCGAAGGCGGTGGAGCAGTCGTAGCTGGCGCCGGTCGCGACACCAGCCACATTGCCGATGTAGATCTGTACCACCTCCGGCGATCCCGCGTTGCCCATCGCGAGGTTGACCGCGACCTTGCTCTCCGCGGCCGCGGCCGCCGTCGTGAAGTGGGTCGCGACGCCGTCGATCTTCACGTCGAGCCGGCTGTCTCCCCCACTGGCGCCGCCGCCGCCGGAGGCCGAACCTCCGGAGCCGCCCGACGCGCCGCCAGCGCCACCAGAGACTGCGCCGCCAGCGCCACCACCAGAGACCGCGCCGCCGGAGCCACCGGCCGCCGTACCCCCCGCGCCGCCGCCGACTGGCCCACTGGTCTGTCCGCCCTCGTCGTCGGAGCCGCCGCAACCCAGCACCGCGAGACCGCAGGCCAGCGCCGCCGCCAGGGAACATGTGTGAATCGTCATGCTCGCAGCCTGGGGGGCTGGGGTCCTGGTTGCAAGTGGAATCGACCTCTGTCCACGCGGGGCGACGGGCCGCTGCCGACACTTGGCCTGGAAGAGTGCATGGGAGAATCGAACGCCCACCGCGGCGAGGCGGGGCAGTTCGCTGCGTGGAGCGTGGTCGCCGGGCGCTACGCGCCCTCGTCGATCGCGGCGCGATCCGCCGCGTAGGTGCGCCCCGCGAGGAAGAACAACGTGGCCGCGACGAGCCCCGCGGCGGGGGCGACGAGCAGCGCCTTCGCGACGTCGCCGCCGAGCGCGTCCGACAGCTTGCCGACGATGGCCGGCGAGTACGCGCCGCCGAGCAGGTACATCGACAGGACGCACGCGCCCCACGCCGTCGCGCGCAGCTCCGGCGGCGAGACGTCTTGCGTGATCGAAGAGCCCGGCGCGAGGTACGCCACAGTGAAAACTCCATAGCCAACAAAACCACCAAGTGACAGCGTCGACGGGCCCGTGGTGAGGCCGATGGTGATGCTCACCGCCGCCAGCACCGAGGTCAGCGCGCATGACAGCGGGCGCCCGCGCGGTGTCACACGCTGCAGCCTGTCGCCGACGAACCCGCCGAGCGGCGCGCCGACGAGCGCGCAGAGCAGGATGAGCCCCGCGCGCTTGCCGGCGCTCGCGGCGTCGAGGCCGTACACCCGCGTGAAGTAGGCCGGCATCCACTGGAGGAGCGCGCTCGAGACGAACACGTTCATCGCGAAGCCCACGTAGGTCAGGCGCAGCGACGGCACGCGCAAGAGGCGCCCGAGCGCCTGGCCGACGGGCTGCGCGGGCGCCGGCGGCGGCTCCTTGCCCAGCAGCGGCAAGAGGAGCGCGAGGACGAGCCCCGGCACCGCGAACACGAAGAACGGCGTCCGCCACGAGCCGGTCTTCGCGACGATCACGCCCGACAGGATGGTGCCGAGCGCGGCGCCGAACGGCACCGCCATGTTGAAGATGCCGAGCACGCGGCCGCGGCGTGAAGGATCGAACGACGCGCCGACGAGCGCCGTGCCGCCCGACGAGAACCCCGCCTCGCCGACGCCCACCGCCGCGCGCGAGAGGGCGAGCGGCACGAAGCTCGACGCCGCGCCCGTCAGCGCCGTCGACACGCTCCAGACGATGGCCATCACCGCGATCCCGCGCTTCTTGCCCGAGCGGTCGAGCAGCATCGCCGCCGGCAGCGCGAACCCAGCGACGCACAGCAAGAACAGCGTCGCGAGCCCGCCCACCTGCGCGTCGCTCAGGCCGAGGTCGCGCTTCATCGTCTCGGCGACCCCGGCCATCACCTGCCGGTCCATGTAGTTGAGCGCGTACAGCGCCGTGAGCGCCGCGAGGAGCAGCCGCGGGGAGGACACGCGCCGGCGGGCTCAGGGGGTGCAGGCCTTGAACGCCGTCGTGCCGGAGCCGCTCGGCCTCGTCGCGTTGATCGGCTGACAGTTCGGCAGCGCGCCGCCGCAGTCCGACGGGCCCTCGCAGGTCTTGCTGCAGTAGGTGGTCGTCACGCTGTCCTTGGTGACCGAGAGGTTCACGTTCGTGTCGCAGCCCTCCATCGCGCCCATCGTCTGGCCGAAGGTCTTGACCTTGGGGTTCGTCTGGGGGGTGGCGCCGAGGTAGTCGCACGTCAGCGCGAAATCGTCGTTCAGCGTGTCCTCGTGCAGCATGCAAGTCTTCGTGCCGCCGCCGTTGGCGGGGCACACCTCGTTCTTGGTGCAGGGCTTCATGCACAGCATGAAAGGGGTCGAAGTGAGGTACTGGACGCAGACCGAGCCGCCGGTGCAATCGCTGGTTGCGTTGCACCCCGCCAGGCACGTGCCGGCGCCAGCGAGGTCGCAGAACTTTGACTTGCAGTCGGCGTTCTTCCCGCACGCCTCGCCGATCTCCTTGCCCGAAGCGTTGGGCGTCTGGCAGGTGATCTTCTCGCCCAGGAGGTCGATGTTGCTGCAGATCTGCCCGCCGGTGCACTGGTTGTTGCCGGTGCAGGGGCCGTTCATGGTGCCTGTGCCGCCGGCGCCTGTGCCGCCGGTGCCCGCGCCGCCCGCGCCCGCGGCGGTGCCCCCGGCGCCCGCGGTGCCTGTGCCGCCGGTGCCCGCGGTGGTCGTGCCGCCGGTGCCCGCGGTGGTCGTGCCGCCGGCGCCCGCGGTGGTCGTGCCGCCGGTGCCCGCCGTGCCAGTGCCGCCGGTGCCCGCGTCTCCTCCGCCGGAGCCTGCGTCGCCGCCGCCCGATCCGGCGTCTCCTGCGGTGCCCGTGCCGGCGGTGCCCGTGCCAGCGGTGCCGGCGCCCCCGGCCTGCGCGGAGCCCGCGGCGCTGCTGCCTGCGGCCGAATTGCCGCGCTTCAGGCGCTCGTATTTCGCGTCATCGAACTCGTTCTCGGGGAAGCTGCACGCGGCCCACAGGAGCGACAGCGGAAGAAGCAGTGAAAGCGCACGAGATCCAGTGTTCATCTCTAAGAACCTCCCCGACACCGCGGCCGCGAGCCCGCCCTTGGTCGGCCCGACGCCGACGTCCACCCAGCGCCGCCTGGCCTCCTTCTTCGCGTCCTCGGGCTTGCCCGAGAGCAGCAGGTACGCGCCGACGCCGACGCCGACCACCCCGAGGCCGAGCGTGATGGTGGACATCGTCGCCGCCGACTTGCCGCGGTCCTGGGTGCCCTTCGCCGACTCGGGGCAGACGTTGTTGATGCACTGATCGGCGAGCTCGTCGCGCGCGGCGTTGCGCCGCGTGTAGAAGTAGCCCGACGCGAGCAGCATCGCGCCGCCGCCCCCGAGCGCGATGTACGGCAGCGCGCTCGACTCCTGGTCGATCTTGACCTCGCCCTTCTTCGCTTCGTCGGGCTTGTCGTCCTTCTTGGGTTCGTCCTCGACGGCGGCCGCGGCCTTCGATTTCAGCGCGACCTCGACCGTCTTCGAGTCGCCCTCGCCGAGCTTGACGATCTGGCTGAAGGGCTCCTTGCCCGTCGCCGTCGCCGTGACCTCGTGCGAGCCCGGATCGAGGTGCTGGGGCTTGTCGGCGGCGCTCGCGCCGAGCTCGCTGCCGTCCACGCTGATCTTGGCCATCTCGGCGCCGCGGCCGCGCTTGATCGTCAGCTTGGGGATGCGCTTCTCGAGCGCCGCGAGCGCCTCGTTGGCCGTCTCGGCGACCTTCGCGCTCTTGCCGTCCGCCTCGGCCTCGTGGGCCGCCATGCGGTAGCCGCCGAGCGCCTCGACGAGCCGCCCGAGCTTCTCCTGGCAGAACGCGATGTGGAACCGCACGGTCGGCGTCGCCGCCACCTGCGCGACCTCCTGGAACTTGCGGAGCGCGTCGGCGTAGTTGCCCGCGGCCTCGAGCTGCACACCCTCGTTGAACGTCGCCCGAGCCTTCGCCTTGTCGTCCGCCGCGTGCGCGACCTGGGAGGTGGTGACGAGCGGGGCCGTCGTCGCGACGGTGAGCACGAGCGCGAGGGCGCGAAGCGAGGATCTCATGAGCGTCTCCCGGCTACCTTAGCAGAACCCGCCTCGCGTTCGCACCTTCGTGGCGTTGCCTCCGGCGCCCGATGGGGTACGACTGCGGGCACGATGAGCGACGATCCCAAGCCCGCCGACGATCTGCGCGAGGGCCTCGGCCTCCTCTTCCGCGCCGCGAAGAACCTCGCGAAGGACATCACCCCCGACAAGACGGAGCGGCTCATCTCCGAGACGGGCGGCGAGGTGCTGCGCGTGGTCACCGTCGTCGGCGAGGCCGTGGGCTCTCAGCTCGGCCGGGCCGCGGACGCCGCGGAGGCCGCCGTCGACCGCGTCGTCGAGAAGCAGCGCGCGGCGCGCGCGTCCGAAGCCCCGCCCCCTGCCGCCGCTCCCGCCGCCGCGAGCGAAGGCGCCTCGACCGACGGAGACACCGCCGCCGGCGACGAGCCCCCGAAGGCGAACGACAAATGAGTCATCCCGAGGGCGTCGGGGCGTTTTGTGCTGGGCGTCGCGCGCCCGCGGCCTTACGACGCGCTCCCCTTTGCGCACCTCGATCGTCGCCCTCGCGCTGTGCCTCTCGGCTTGCTGTGTGTCGGGCCGAGAGACGGACGAGGGGCTGATCCCGCCGCCCCCCGGCGCCGCGGCGCCCGCTACGACCACCGCGACACCTCCGGCTAGGACGACCGCGCGCCCCGCCGCGCCGCCCGCCGTCCCCCAGCCCGCGCCCGCGCCGGTCGTCGGCGAGACGTGGGGCGGCGCGGCCATCGCGTGGCGCACGCCGGCGGAGGGCCTCGCCGAGGCGCAGCGTACCGGCAAGCCCGTGATGCTCGTGCTCTTCACGACGTGGTGCCCGCACTGCAAGAACTACAGCCGCGTCTTCGAGGACGCCCGCGTCGCCGAGGCGTCGAAGGGCCTCGTGATGGTGCGCGCCGACGCCGACAAGGACGAGGCCACCTCGTCGAAGTACCAGCCGGACGGCGGCTACATCCCGCGCACGTTCTTCCTGAAGCCCGACGGCGCGAACTCGGGCATCAAGGCCAGCGACGGGCGTTACGGCTACTTCTACGACGAGCGCGATCCGGCCCCGCTGCTCGCCGCGATGGCCCGCGCGAAGCGAGAGATCACGCGCTGACGGCGGGCGCGCCCGTCAGAGCGCCATCACCCAGACGTCGTAGAGCGCGTGCGTCCACACCGCCGGCGCGAACCCGCGAAAGGCGTAGATCACCGTGAACACGAGCCCGCACACGGTGCGGAACACGAACGCGCGCAGCTCGAAGGGCTCGCCCGACGGCCCGAGGTGGTGCCACAGCGAGAACGCCGCCGCGCACGCGAGCGCCCAGAGGGGGAGCACCGCCCACTTCGGCCAGTCGTCGAGGTGCAGGAGGAACTTCGCCCCGAGCGCGAACGCGCCCACGCGGAACATCAGCTCCTCGTAGAAGCCTGCCCCGAGCGACATCACGACGGCCGTGAACGTGTCGAACTCGCCCGTCGCGCCGGCCGCCATCGGCACGAGCGACGTCGCCGCGCCGGCCACGTACCGCATGGTCGCCGCGTAGACGACGCCCTCGACGGCGACGAGCGCGAACGTCGACGCGCGGAGCTTGTCGCGGTGCCCGAGCAGCAGGAGCGCGAGCACGACGACCGCGCCGAGCCCCGCCGTCAGCGCCATGTACCCGGCGCGCGAGTGCTCCGCGAGCGCGGCGAGGCGGGACGTCACGAGGTCGGCCGCGTTGCGCACCGGCAGGAACACGACGCCGATGTGGTAGGCGACGAAGATGGGCATCGTCAGCGCGAGATCGGTCACCGCGTCGGTGCGGTGCGTGCCCGGCGTGGGCTCCTTCGCTGCGGGTGCCGCGGCGGCGCGGGCCATCGCACGGGATGGTGCCAGCAACGGCCCCGCGCGACCAAGATCACGGCGAGCGCGGGGCGCCGCGCTGACGCCGCCGTCGCCCTCGACGATGGGTCGCCCCTTCGCCCTGACGCGCGCCGCGGTCGTCGAACCCGCCGCCTGGCCAGGGCGCGTCACAGCCGCCCTTGGCCGCCGCGTCGCTCACGCTGCGATCCGGCGCGGCCGCTCGTCGCGACGACGCGGGAGGAGCTGCTCGTGAGGTTCCCGGTGCGCGCGTTCAGCGAGCGCGAGATCGGTCCGCATCGTGTTGCTCGTGTCCATGCTGAATGCGACGCTCGCGCGCACGATCGTCCAGTACGAGAAGGCTGCAATCCTCGCGAAGAAGCAAGCGGCGAGGTCGCCCCACGCCTTGAGCGCGCCGCTCCATTCGATTCAGGTCGTGCGTGCCATGAAGGTCTGGTCAGCCGACGCAGGCGCATCACGACGTCCCGCCGCGCTCGCTGCCCGTCGTGCACACCCTGCCCGTCCTCTGCTCGCTGCTCGCGTCCTCGGCCCCCGTCGCCGTCGCGCGCCGCCCCGTCGCCCCGTCGCCCCTCGCGGAGGGCATTTGACTGGCTCGACGCGAGAATCTGTGGGCGACGAATCGCGCTGGATGCGGCGACCGTCACGGTCGTTGCATCGCGAGATCGCGTGGTGGCGTCTCGCCCGCATGCGGCGACCGTCACGGTCGCTCGACGACGACACCGCAGCGCGGGCAGTCCACAAATCTGCTACGGCCGTCAGCCGTCAGCCCGGGACGGTGATGACGCCGGTCGGCGCGGCGAGCTCGCCTGCGTCGAGCGTTGCGCGCGTCGCGGCCCAGCGCTTCGGCGCGAGCTCGATGAAGCGCTCGCGCGGCCACTACGGCAGCACGCGCACGAGCTCGTCGAGGTAGACCTCGGGGTCGATCTTGTGCAGCCGACAAGACGCGATGATCGTGAACCACGCGGCAGCCGCCTCGGCGTGGGTGTCGCTGCCGTAGAACATCCAATTCTTCCTGCCGACGACCACCTTGCGCAGCGCCCGCTCGCTGCGCGTGTCGTCCATGGGCAGCCGGCCATCGAGCAGCACCCGGCGAAGCTCTTGCTCCTGATTGAGCGCGTACCCCAACGCGCGCGCGGCGTGGGTGCGCGTCGGCGCGAGGCGCATGGCGTCGCGAGCCCACTCGAAGAACAAGTCGATCAACGGTGAGACAGACTGCTGCCTCATCGCCTTGCGTTGCACCGGCGGCAGCTTCTTCAGCTTGTTGTCTTGGTGGTACATCGCGCCGATCCGCGTCACCCCCTCCACGCCGATCGCGTACTTGCAGATCGCTGCCTCGAAGAAGCACCTCCGGCAGTGGGCCCAACACCCGACGAGCATCAGCTCGTCGACGTCGAGGCCAGGTGGGCCGCGCTCGAGGATGTCGTACACGCTGCTCGCGTCTGACTGGAGCAAGCCGCGGAAGCCGTGGAACAGCTTCGCCACCGCCTCTTGCGTGTGCTTCTCGGTGTAGGCGAACAGGATGTGGTCGCAGTCGGCAACGATCGTACGCCCCGCCCTCCGCGGCGATGGCCTTGTCGACGGCCTCGAGGTCGACGACCTTTCGCTTCTTGCGTGCCGCCTCGCGGAGCGCGGCGCTGGCCA
>JADLFU010000077.1 GCA_020849655.1 Polyangiaceae bacterium
CCGGCGCCTCCACCATCGCGACCGCGTGTCCGTTCTGCATGACGATGCTCACCGACGGCCTGAAGAGCCAGGAGCTCGAGGCGAAGATCCAGCAGCGTGATCTCGCGGAGATCCTCGCCGACAGCTGCCTCGGTGAGGAGGCGAAGCCGGCCGCCGCGGCGGAGTGACGCGCGCCACGAAAATCGGTCACGCGCGCCGCGCCGTGCCGTAGCATGCGCGCCCATGAAGCTCTCGTGGGGAACCCGCATCGCTGGATCGTTCGCCGTCGCGCCGCTCGCGCTCGGGGCCTGCGGATCGCCGCCGCCCCCCGACGCTCCGAAGCCCCCGCCCCCGCCCCCGCCGGTGACCGCGTCCGCGTCGGCGAGCGTCGCCGCGCCCCCGCCCGGGCCGCCGCCGCCCTCCCCCGCGCTCGGCGGCTTCACGCCGCTCTCGGACGGCAAGGGGGTGGTGGCCGCCATCTCGTCGAACCGCCACTTCGCGCGCGCGGGCGGGTTCATGGTCGCCGCCACGGATCTCGCCCCGGAGTACGGCGCGCGCGTGTGCCCGATCACCACGCCGAGCTGCGCGCTGCTCGCCATCGCGAAGTTCTCGACGCCCCAGTCGACCGCCGACCGCCTCGCCGAGGTCGACCCGCCCGGCGGGATCACGTTCGGGCCCGCGCTGCCGAGCGAGGTGCCCGTGTTCGATATGTCAGGAGGCGAGAGCAGCGTCTACGCCGCCTCGCTGGCGGACGGCAAGCTCGTCATCCACAAGATCGGCGCGGACGGCAAGGCGACGGTGCTCCTCGAGGACGCCCAGGCGCGCCCGTGGCGCCGCGCCGAGGTCATCGAGACCGCGGCCGGGCACGTCCTCGTCGGCGCGCTGTCCGGCGAGGGCCCCGAGGAGCTCGTGGTCGCCGACATCGAGGAGCGCGGCGGCAAGCGCCAGCTCGGGCAGCTCGTGAAGCTCGGCTACGGGATGGTGCCGGCGTTTCGCCAGAGCGCGCAGGGCGCCCGGTACGCGGAGGCGGAGGGGTTCAACCCCGTGTGGGACTTTCGCGCGACGTCGCTGCTCGACGCGTCTGGCCAGCTCGACAAGTCATGGGCGATCGCGGTCTTGCAAGTGAACCCCCCGCCCTTCAGCTGGCGGGCGGGCCGCCCCTACAAGAAGCCCCCGACGCGCGGCGCGAAGCACGGCTGCGGCGGCCCAGGCAGCCGGCCGCTGTCGGACAAGAGCGTCGAGAAGCTCGTGAAGATCTTGAGGTTCGAGGGCGCGAAGCTCGTCTCGGAGCACATCGTCGATCGCCCGCAGTCCCGGGATCTGACGGCCGATCCGTTCGACGCTCACGCGGCGACCGACGGCGGCGTGGAGATCGGCGGCGTCGTGTGGAGCCGCGCCGGCAAGCAGAGCGGCTCGAAGGGCAAGCACGCGCGCGCGACGGTGCCCGACATCTTCGAGACGATGCAGATGGTGGGCCCCGGGTGGTACCGCGGCGTCGGCTTCGATCCGGAGTCGAAGGAGGGGCTGGTCGCGTGGGTCAACGATCAGGGCCGCGCCCACCGGTTCGGCGCAGACGGCAAGCCGACGGGCGAGCAGCTCACCGTCCCCAACTCGATTGGGGGCACGTTGCGGCGGGTCCTCGGCGAGTGGATGGCCGTCGAGTCGCGGTCGGTCGCGTGGCTCACGGGCCCCAACGCGGGCAAGGCGGTGGACTGGGAGTACCGCCTCGGCACCGCGCGCGACGTGCGCGCCCTTGGCGACGGCGTCACCGTGTTCCTCTCCAACGGCAGCTCGTGCAGGACGCTGAAGCTCGACGCGGCGACGCTCGCCATCTCCGCCACGAGCGAGCCCGTCCCGGCGTGCGAGGGCAATTTCTCCATCTCGCCGCCGCTGACGCTCCCGAGCGGCAAGCCGGGGATCGTCCGGATCTCCGATCGAGGCAAGAAGGTCGAGCTCGCGCCGTTCGACGGCGAGGCGACCGAGCTGCCCGAGGAGTCGATGCCCAAGGGCAAGCTCATCAACTCGACGATCCACGAGGTGTGGGGCGACGTCGTCGTCGTGCGCCGCGGCGCGGAGAGCTGGACGGCGACGTGGGTGCGCGCGGGGAAGACGATCACGGGCATCGAGCCCCTGCAGCGGCCGACCCCGACGCCGGGGAGCGAGCGCGTCCAGGGCGGGCCCCTGCTCGAGACGGGCGAGCACTTCCTGCCCGACGATCCCGGGATGCCCGTGCACGCGCCGGAGCTCCTCGGCGCGGCGGCGCGCGGCTGCTCCAGCTACGCGGTCGCCGGCCCTCGGCTGGGCGCGCTCGTGTGCGTCGAGGCCGTCCACCCGACGAAACCGTCGCTCACGCACGGCGTGCGCATGTTCAAGTACTGACCTCGAGGGCCGCGGCGGGCCGCGGCACCACGCCCGGCGCCGCTACTTCACCGACCCGGCGACCGCGCGCAGCAGGTGTCGCTGCGCGACCGAGAACAGCGCGAGGGCCGGCAAGGACAGGATCACGTTCGCCGCCATCACGAGGTGCCAGCGCACGCCCGTCCCCTGCTCGCGAAACAACGCGACGCCGAGCGGCAGGGTGCGCCAGGTGTCGTCGGTGGTCGCGACGAGCGGCCAGAAGTAGTCGTTCCAGTGAAACACGAACGACAACAAGAACAGCGACACCAGCGTCGGGCGCACCATCGGCGCGAGGATGCGTGTCAGGATCGTGATCTCTCCCGCGCCGTCGAGCCGGGCCGCCTCGAGGACGGAGTCGGGCACCGCCAGCATCGCCTGCCGCACGAGGAACGTGCCGAACGCGGACACCGCGAACGGCAGCACCAGCGCCGGGAAGGTGTTGACCAGCCGCGCGCGCGCGAGCAGCGTGAACACCGGGACGAACGTGGCCTGCCCGGGGATGAGGAGGCACGCGAGCACGAGGCCGAACACCAGGCGACGCCCCGTGAACTCGAGCTTCGCGAGCGCGTAGCCCGCCGGGAGCGCGAACGCTATCTGGGACAGCGCGATGGCGACCGCGGCGGCGCTGGTGACGGCCAGCTGGCGCAGGAGCGGCAGCGTGCGCGCGACCTCGCGGTACGCTTCCACCGTCGGCGCGCGCGGCCAGAAGGAGAGCTCGCCCGCGACGATCTCGGAGAGCGGCCGGAGCGACGTCGACACCATCCACAGGTACGGGAACAGCCACAGCCCCGCCGCGAGCAGCGTGAGCAGGTTGGCGACCGCGCGCGCCGGCCTCACGCGCGCCCTCCCCTGCCCCGCATCAGCCAGAGCTGCAGCATGGACAGCCCTGACAACAGCGCGAAGAACACGACCGTGAGCGCGCTCGCGCGCCCGACGCGGAGATCGAGGAACACCTGCTCGTAGATGGCGTAGACGAGCAGCGTCGTCGCCTTCACGGGGCCGCCCTGGGTCATCACCCGCACGACGTCGAAGGCCTGGAACGACGCGATGAGGCTCGTCGTCCCCACGAACGCGGCCGTCGGTCGCAACAGCGGCCACGTCACGTGGCGGAACCTCGCCCAGGCGCCGGCGCCGTCGAGCGAGGCCGCCTCGAGCAGATCGCGCGGGACGTCCTGCAGGCCGACGAGGAACACCACCATCGAGAAGCCCGTGATCTTCCACACTGTGACGACCGCCAGCGTCAGGCGCGCGACGCCGGGATCGGTGAGGAACCCCACGCGCCCGAGGCCGAGCGCGCGCGCCCCGGCGGCGAACACGCCCTGGTCGGCGTCGAGCAGCCACATCCACAGGAGCGCCACCGACACCCAGCTGACGACGTACGCGCTGAACACGGCCGACCGGACGAAGGCGACGAGCCTGCCGGGTCGATTGAGCGCGAGCGCGAGCGCGAGGCCGAGCGACATCGACAGCGACACGACGACGAGCGCGAACTGGAGCGTGCGCCCGACGAGCGCCGCGAGCTCACCGCTCGCGACGAGCCGCGCGTAGTTGGCGAGGCCCACGTACACGGGCGGTGACAACAAGTCCCACGACGTCAGGCTGTCGCGCACCGCGAGCGCGAGCGGCGCGACGAAGAACGTGGCGAGCACGAGCACGCTCGGCCCCAGCATCAGCCACGGGTGGGAGGGGGCGCGCGGCCTCACCCCGCCGCGGCCTCCCGCCGCGCGTCCGCGATCACCCGGGCGGCGTCGAGGTTCTGGAGGACGGCGGCCTCGAGCCTCGGCGTGACGATCTCGCGCTGCACGCGGAACAGCTCGCGCGACCACGGCCAGCCGACCGCGTCGCCGAGCTGGGCCTGCGCGACGGCGTCGTTGGGCGAGCGCTCGTAGTGTCCGCTGCGGCGCAGCGTCGCTACCGCGTCCTCTGTCACTGGCAGGTAGCCGGTGCGCGTCGCCCACTCGATGGCCTGGGGCGTCTCGCACATGAAGCGCAGGAACGCCCACGCGGCCTCCTTCTCGGCGGGCGGCGCCCCGCGCAGCACGGTGAAGAACGTGCCGCCGGTGGGCACCGCGCGGCGCACGAGGCCCGCCAGGCGCGCGGCGCGCACGGAGAACCTCGCGTTCTCCTCCATGTACCGGAGGAACGCCGTGCTCGTGCACACCATCGCCGCGCGCCCTGCGAGGAAGTCCTGGTTGGTCGCCTGCCACGCGTTGTAGTCGCGGCCGGGTGGCGGTCGCATCGAGCGCTCGTCGTGGATGAGGCGCTGCCACAGCCGGAGCGCGCGCGCGCCCGCGTCGCCGCCGAGTGACAGTGATCCCGTGGCGTCGAGCAGCGAGCCCCCGGCCTGCGCGAGGCTCGCGCAGAAGAACCACCAGTCGATGGGCACCTCGTAGCCCCAGCGCGTCGTGTGGGCGCCGTCGCGTGTCGTCAGCCGGGAGGCGGCGGCGACCAGCTCGTCCCAGGACTCCGGCGGCGAGAGCGCGGCGGCGTCGAGCGCCGCGGCGTTGCAGTACAGGAGCGGCGTCGAGCGGTTGAACGGCACGGCCCAGAGCGGCTGATCGTCCGCGCCCGTGTAGCTGCCGCGCTGGCTGAGCGCGGGGACGAGGCCGAGCGTGGAGGCGCCCGGGTAGTCGTCGAGGGGCTCGAGCACGCCCGCGCCCGCGAGGTAGGGCCGCACCTCGCCGACCACGTGCGTGAACGTCGGCGCGACGCCCGCGTAGATGGCCGTGCGCGTCTTCGCGAGGCACTCGAAGTAGTCGCCCTGGTAGGTCGGCGTGACCTGGTACCTCGCCTGCGACGCGTTGAAGCGCGCGACCAGCGACAAGAGCACCTCGCGGTTCTTGCCGCCGTACGCGAACCACAGCGTCGCCCGCTGCCGACCGCCGCCGACCGCGCGCCCGCAGCCCGCGAGCGCGAGCGACGCGCCGGCGACGAACGCGCGCCGGCTAGAGCCGCGCACCGCCCGCGCCCGGATCGAAGAGGTGCGCGCGCGCGGGATCGATCGACGCGCGGACCTCGCGGCCGACGAGGTGCCCCGCGAACCCCGGCACCTTCGCGCGGAGCACGGCGCCCCCGCCCTCGAGCACGAGGTGCGTCTCCGGGCCGAGCGGCTCGGCGGCGCGGACGACCAGCGGGTGCCCGTCGTCACCGATGACCACGTCCTCGGGGCGCACGCCGATCTCCAGCGCGCCGTCGCGCGCGCCCGCGCCGTCGAACGCGAACGGGCCCGCGCGGACGACGCCGCGCTCGGCGACCGCGGCGAGCAGGTTCATCCGCGGGTGACCGAGGAACCCCGCGACGAAGCTCGTGCGCGGCCGCTCGTAGATCTCGCGCGGCGGGCCGATCTGCTCCACGCGCCCGGCGCGCATCACGACGACGCGATCGGCGAGCGTCATCGCCTCGACCTGATCGTGGGTGACGTACATCGCCGTCGCCCCGAGCCTGCGCACCAGCAGGCCGAGCTCGAGGCGCAGGTCCCCGCGGAGCGCCGCGTCGAGGTTGCTGAGCGGCTCGTCGAACAAGAAGAGGCGCGGCTTGCGCACGATCGCGCGGCCCATCGCGACGCGCTGGCGCTCGCCGCCGCTCATCTGGTCGGGCCGACGGCCGAGGAGCCTGCCGAGGCCGAGCAGCTCGGCGGCCTCGTCGACGCGCCGCCGCCGCTCGTCGGCCGGGACCGCGCGCATCTTCAGCGGGAACTCCAGGTTCTCGCGCGCCGTCATGTGCGGGTAGAGCGCGTAGCCTTGGAACACCATCGCGACGTCGCGCGCCTGCGGCGGCGCGCCCCTCAGGCTCTCGCCCGCGAGCCGGATGTCGCCGCGGTCGGGCTCGTCGAGGCCCGCCACCATGCGCAGCGTCGTCGACTTGCCGCAGCCGGACGGACCGACGACGACGCAGATCTCCCCCTTCGGGATCTCGATCGACACGTCCGTGAGCGCGTCGTGCGGCGGGCGAGCCTTGCCGTCGCCGACGAAGCGCTTGCAGATCGCGTCGAGCACGAGCTCCACGGCTCAGCCGTCGCCCCACCACGACCGCGCGAGCGACAGGTCTTGCTGGGTGTCGAGCTCCATGTAGCCGCCGTCGGTGTCGACCCGGTCGAACCGCGCGCCGCGCTCGATCATCCACTGGAGCAGATCGATCAGGTACGCGCGCTCGAACGTCCGCCCCTCGCGGAACTCGCCCTCCCGGTGCGCGGCCCCGGCCTCGTCGTACGCGGCCAGGAGCTCTCTCGCTCCGTCGGCGGAGAACCTCGCGACGCCGATGAACTCGCCGCTCGCCGCCTCGCTCGGGATGCGCCGCGACAGCTCGACGACGTGGGTGCCGACGGCGCGGAGCTTCTCGGCGTCGGTCTCCGGGTGCTGCGTGCGGCCGACGTAGCGGCGGCGCCACGCGGTGTCGCAGACGAGCGCCTTGTCGAAGGGCGACTCCACGAGCGCGCGCACCGCGGCGCCCCGGTAGACGATGTCGGAGTAGGTCGAGACGAACCCTCCCGCGAGGTGCTCGCGCGCACAGAGGAGCGACGCGAGGATGTTGTTGCGCTCCCACTCGACGTTCTCGACGAACGTGAACTCCGGGTAGCGCGCGCGGACGACGTCGGCCTTGTAGCCGGCGATGAACACGACGTCGCGGCGCGAGAAGCCGCCCTCGCGGAGCGCGTCGAGGATCCACTCGAGCATCGGCCTGCCCATCACCTCGACCAGGGTCTTCGGGACGTCGTCGGTGAGGCCTCCGAGGCGGCTGCCGCGGCCGGCTCCGATCACGATGGGGCGCATGACGGCCCCGCGCCTATCACCCCACGGTGGGCGTGGCCCAGTTCCGGGCGGGCCGTGAAATGGTAGGAGCGCGGGCGTGCCCGACGTCCCGCGCGTCCTCTTGCTCGATCCAGGCGCGGCGCGCATCGGCGTCGCCGTCTCCGACGAGCTCGGCGCGCTCGCGCACCCGCGCCCCGCCGTCCCGGCGAAGGATCTCGGGCGCGCGCTCCGGGCCTTGCGCGCGATCGTGGATGAGGAACAAATCTCACATGTCCTCATCGGGCTCCCGGTGTCGCTGTCCGGCGTCGAGGGGGAGGCGGCGCGGCGCGCGAGGCGGTTCGCGGCGCGGGTGGCCGACGCGCTCGGGCGCGAGGTCGAGCTCATCGACGAGCGGCTCTCGACCGCGCAGGCGAAGCGAGAGCTCGCCCAGGCGGGGGTCTCGACGCGCCACCAGCGCGAGAAGATCGACGGCGTCGCCGCGTGCCTGCTGCTGCAGGCCTGGCTCGACGGCAGGCGGTCGCGGGGCTGAATGGCGAGGCGGCGCACCTCGAAGCGTCCGGGCCCCCGCGCGCCCGCCCCCCGCGCGAAGCCCGAGCGCCGCGCGAGCGTGAGATCCCCCTGGATGACGCGCGCGCGGGCGGGCTGGGCGCTCGCGGCGGGGCTCGCCGTCCTCGCGATCCTCACCGGTGCGTGGCTCGCGCTCGCGATCACCTCGGGCGGCCTTGGCTCGGGCAAGCGCGTGCGGGTGGACGTCGCGCCGGGCGAGGCGCCGCGCGCGCTCGCCGACAGGCTCGCGAAGGCCGGCGTCGTGCGCTCCGCGTGGCGCTTCTCCGCGTACTCGGCGCTGTTCGGCGACGCCTCGGCCCTCGCCGCCGGCCCGCACTGGCTGCGCGACGATCTCTCGGCCCGCGAGCTCAGGGCGAGGCTCGAGCGCCGCGCCGGCGTGCCGCGCGAGAAGGTCACGTTCCCCGAGGGGTTCAACCGCTTCGACATGGCGCGCAGGCTCGGCGAGAAGGGCGTCTGCGAGCCTGGGGCGTTCCTCGCCGCGACGGTCGACGCCGACCTGCTGCGCGACCTCGGCGTGCCCGGAGCGTCCGCCGAGGGGTACCTGTTCCCCGCGACGTACGCGCTCGCCGACGACGCCGATCCGCGCGAGATCGTCCGGCGGATGAAGGCGGAGTTCGACCACCGCGTCGAGCGGCTGCGCGCGAGCTACCCTGATTTCCCCGGCGCGGCGGCGCGCGAGCTCGGGTTCACGAGGCACCAGGTGCTGACGCTGGCGTCGATGGTCGAGAAGGAGGCGCAGGCGCCGGAGGAGCGCCCGCTCGTCGCCAGCGTGTTCTTTAACAGGTTCCGCGACCCTGGGTTCCTGCCCAAGCCGCCGCGGCTGCAGAGCGATCCGACCTCGGCCTACGGGTGCCTCGTCGACGGCGCGCGGCTGGCCTCGTGCGCGGGGTTCACTGGCAAGGTCACGGCCGAGATGGTGCATGACCCGGAGAACCGCTGGGGCACCTACCGGAACGGCGGCCTACCCCCCGGGCCGATCTGCAACCCGGGCGAGCGCTCGATCGCCGCGGCGGTGCAGCCGGCCGACACGCGGTACCTGTATTTCGTCGCCAGGGGCGGCGGCAAGCACACGTTCTCCGCGACGCTCGCCGAGCACAACGCGGCGGTGGAGCGGCTGCGCGAGGGCCGCCGGTGACGCGGCGCCGGCGGCGTCCAGGGCTCACACCACGAAGCCGGGCGCCGGCTGCGCGTCCGCGGGGGGCGCGGGCACGTGGAGCTCCGCGACCGCGTCGACGCAGTAGAGCGAGCTCGCGAGGCCCGCGGGCCTGTGGTTGCCCGAGGACTTGCGGCCGCCGAACGGGAGGCGCGACGAGCTGCCGACCGTGCTGCGGTTCCAGTTGCAGAGGCCGACGTCCAGCTCCTCTGCGACGCGCTCGAACCTCGCCTGCGACGCGGTGAACACCGCCGCCGCGAGCCCGTACTCGCCCTCGTTCGCGCGCGAGGTGGCCTCGCCGTCGTCGTCGAACACCTCGACCGTGAGCACCGGCGCGAACAGCTCGTCGAGCCCGAGCGGCACGTCGCCCGCGCGGCCCGCGCGCTCACGGTGCACGTACAAGGACGGCCGCAGGTAGCTCCCGTCGAGCTCGGGCGAGGCGGCGGGCACGCGCGCGTCGAACCGATCGCGGGAGCGCTCGATCATCGAGAGGGCGCGGCGGACCGCGGCGTCGTCGATCACCGGCCCGAGGAAGCAGCCGGGATCGCTCGGCGGGCCGACGCGCGTCAGCGTCGCCGCGCGCGCGAGGCGCTCGATGAGCTCGTCGGCGCGCGACCGGTGCACGAGCACCCGGCTGTTCGCGGTGCATCGCTGCCCGGCCGTGACGTACGCCGCGAACGCGATCTCGCGCGCGGCGTGGGTGAGGTCGGCGTCGTCGAGCACGAGCGCGGGGTTCCGCCCGCCGAGCTCGAGCGCGACCATCCGCCCCGGGTGGGCCGCGCTCGCGGCGAGGATGCGGCGCCCGACGGCGGTCGAGCCCGTGAACATCACCGCGTCCACGCCAGGCTGCGCCACGAGCGCGGCCGCGACGTCGGCGCCTCCCTGCACGACGTTGACGACGCCCGCGGGGAACCCCGCCTCGAGGAGGCACAGCGCCATCAGCTCCCCCACCTCGGGGGCGCGCTCGGACGGCTTGAACACGACGGCGTTGCCGGTCGCGAGCGCGGGCACGAGGTGGCCGTTCGCGAGGTGACCGGGGAAGTTGAACGGCCCGAGGACCAGGGCGACCCCGAGCGGACGGCGCCGGAGCCGCGTGTTCGGCTCCGCCGGGTAGCCGAGCTTCAGCAGCTCGAGGCCCGGCCCGAGCGACAGCTCGACCTTCGCGATCATCGCGTCGACCTCCGTCTTGCTCTCCCAGCGCGGCTTGCCGATCGCGGCGGAGATCGCGCGCTCGAGCTCGTCACGGCGCGCGCGCAGCCGGTCCCGGTACGCGAGCAGGGCGGCCGCGCGCTCGCCCTCGGGCGCCCGCCTCCACGCGTCCTTCGCGCGGACGGCGGCGGCGACGGCGGCCTCCGCGTGGGCGACGGACGTCCGCGTGATGAAAGGAGTGTGCGCGCGCGCGGCCGGCGACGGCGGGGCGAGCGTGTCGTCGCCGGGGGGCAACGCCCACGCGCCGTCGATGAGATCACCGCGCCCTTCACGGGTCCTGTCGCTCATGCGCGCCGTCTAGCGCGAGCCCGTCCGCGGGGCGAACCGCGTCCCTCTCCTGCTCAGCTCAGCCGAGCTCCACCCGGTGCCACACGTCGAGGCGGAGCTTCGCGCGGCGCGGATCGGCCTTCGTGACGAGCCGCGCGGCCGCCACGCCCGCGACGATCTCGCCCTCCTGGCCGAGGCCGGGCAGCACCGTCTTGCCGACGAGCAGCGAGCGGGCGATCGGCCCCCGCAGCGGCTCGCCCGCGACGCCGTGGAACGAGGGCGGGTCGACCACGAGCTGGTGCTCCATCGGCTCGGCGCGGACGCTGCCGCCCGAGAGCGCGAGCCTGTCGACGTCGCGCCGCGCGCCGCCCGAGTAGAGCCAGACGGGCAGCCCGTCGTGCACCGAGTCGACGACGACGAGGTGCCGCTCGATCCAGGCGAGGTGCGAGCAGACGGTGCCGAGCACCGCGGCGCGCGCCTCCTGGAGCGGCAGGGAGGGCGTCGAGAGCGCCTCGCACACCAGCGCCTCGTGATCGGGCCCCGCGTCGAGGCGGATGACCCGCAGGAGCGGCCGCCGCGGATCGAGGGTGGCGCCGGGCGGCGTCCCGAACATCAGCGCCTCGCGTCCGAGCGGCGCGGGCAACCCTCCGCGGCGCACCACCATCGTGACCACGAAGCGCCCCGGACCCAGCGACAGGCGGGGCCAGGACCGCGTCGCGGCCTCCGAGAGGCGCTCTCCGTTCGCGCGGTCCGCGAGCTCCTCCCCCGACCCGCCCCACAGCAGGAACCGGCAACCGGTCGCGGTCGCGTCGCCCTCGAGCAGCACGCCCGCGACGCCGCCCGCGTCGGTCGTGACGCGCTCGGGCCACTCGTCGAGCGCGACCGCGCCCCCCTGCGCGAGCACGCGCTCCAGCATGAACTCCTCGAGCTCGCGCGCGCCGCCCGGCAGCGTCATCGGCCCGCGCGTGGAGGCGGCGTGCAGCCGCGCCTGCGACAGCGGCGGCAGCGGCGCCGCGAGATCGCTCGCGAACTCCGCCGACGCGAGCAGGACGTCGCGATACGCGTGAAACCTCGGAAAATCAGCCAGGAGATCGCGCTCCGTCGTGCCCGCGAACGGCACGTCGGCGAACGCGCGGCGCGCCTTCAGGCGCTCCCACAGCGTCGCCGGCGGCAGCACGAGATCGAGCGACATCGCGGCGTCGACGGCGTCGTTCACGTCGGCGAGCCGCGCGTACAGCTCGTCGGCCACGCGGCGCACCTCCGGCAGCTCCCGCGCAAGCTCGCGCTCGAACGCGGGCACGTCGGGCGGCAGCTCCAAGCGCTTGCCTGGCATCAGCACCGACAGCATCGGGTCGAGCGGCGCGCACTTGCGCCGGAACAGCTGGGTCTGCGCGAGCTCCGCGAGCGCGCGCTTGAAGGCGGGGCACGTCGCGCCGAGCAGCGAGAAGCAGCGGCGGTAGAGGTCGTATTCGGCGAGCGAGTACGCCGCGGCCCGCTCGCGGCCGCCGACCACGAGCACGGAGAAATCTCGGCGCGCGAGCAGCGCCGCGGCGACGAGCCCGCCGAGCCCGCGCCCCACCACGACCACGTCGTAGAACCGCGCCTTCACTCACACGAACCGCACGCGGTCCTCGAACTGTACGTCCGCGCCGCGCGCCTCGACCTCGCCGACGATCGTGGCGCGCTCGCCCGCGGCCGAGAGGCGGCGCACGGCCTCGTCGGCGAACGCGGGATCGACGACGACCACGAGCCCGAGCCCCATGTTGAAGGCGCGCCACATCTCACGGCGCTCGACGGGCCCGCCGCGCTCGATGAGCGAGAAGATCGGCGCAGGATCCCACGAGCCCTCGCGCAGCGCGACGCCGGTGCCCTCCGGCAGCACGCGCGGCACGTTGCCGGGCAGCCCGCCGCCGGTGATGTGGCTCTGCGCGTGGACGCGCCCGTCGTGACCGTCCAGCAGCGCCGCCACGGCCTTCGCGTAGATGCGCGTCGGCGTGAGCAAGGCCTCTCCGGCCGTCTGGCCGAGCTCGGGGACGTGCGCGTCGAGCGCGAGGCCGAGCTCCGTCTGCAGGACGCGCCGCGCGAGCGAGTAGCCGTTCGAGTGCAGGCCCGTCGACGCGCAGCCGATCACCGCGTCGCCCGCCTGGACGCGCCGCCCGTCGATGAGCGCCGGGCGGTCCACGGCGCCGACCGCGAACCCGGCGAGATCGTACTCGCCGTCCGCGTACATCCCCGGCAGCTCGGCCGTCTCGCCCCCGAGCAGCGCGCAGCCCGCGAGCTCGCACCCGCGCGCGATGCCCGCGATCACGGCCTCCGCGACCTCGAGCGACAGCCGGCCCGTCGCGAAGTAGTCGAGGAAGAAGAGGGGCGCCGCGCCGCACGTGACGATGTCGTTGACGCACATCGCGACGAGATCCTCGCCGATGGTGCCGTGCTGGCCGGTCGCGAACGCGATCTTGAGCTTCGTGCCGACGCCGTCGGTGCCGGACACGAGCACGGGATCGCTCATGCCGGGCGGCACGCGGCACAGCCCCGCGAACCCGCCGACGTCGCTCACGACGAGCGGCGTGCGGGTGCGCCGCGCGAGCGGCTTGATGCGCTCGACCAGCTCGTCGCCGCGATCGATGTCGACGCCCGCCTGCGCGTACGTGATGGCCATGCGCCCGCTTTCGCGTACCTCCGGGCGCTCCGCAACGATCTTGCGGGGGCGGCGCCGCGCTGCTCTCGTGCTGCCCCATGACCGAGATCGGCCTCGTGTGGAACCCTCGCGCGGGCAGCAACCGCCGCGATCCCGACGGCGCGAAGCGCCTGCAGCGCCAGCTCGGCGACCGCGGGATCGTCGCGGCGCCGACCTCGCTCGCGGAGCTGTCGCGCGTGGCCGAGGACTTCCGCAAGCGCGACATCCGCGTGCTCGGCATCGCGGGCGGCGACGGCACGAACCACGTCACGATGACCGGGTTCCGCGAGGTGTACGGCGACGCGCCGCTGCCGACGCTCGCCTTCCTCCGCGGCGGCACGATGAACACGGTCGCCGACGCGCTCGGCGTCTCGCGCGGCCGGCCCGAGGGCCTGCTCGACAAGCTCGTCGTCCGCTGCCTCGCGCCCGATCTGCCGACCCAGGCGCGGCCGACGCTCGACATCGAGGGCAAGCTCGGGTTCCTCTGGGGCGTGGGCGTGCTGCCCGCCTTCCTGCAGGCCTACTACGACACCGGCGCGCCCTCGCCGTGGACGGCCGTGAAGACGCTGTCGCGCGCGGTCGGCTCGGCGCTCGTGGGCGGCGCGCTCGCGAAGCAGATGACCCAGCCCATCGAGGTGGCGCTCACCGTCGACGGCGAGGCGCTCCCGTCGCGGCGCTACATGGCCGTCGCGGCCGGGACGGTCGCCGACCTCGGCCTGGGGTTCCGGCCTTTTCACCTCGCGCCGTCGCTCGAGGACAGGTTCCACCTGCTCTCCATCCACGCGAGCGCGCCCCAGCTCGTCGCGGAGCTGCCGCGCATCCGCAGGGGGCAGCCGATGCGCGAGGGCCGCTCGACCGATCGCGGCGCGCGCGTGGCCGTCGTGCGCGTCCCTGGAGACTCGATGTCGATGATGATCGACGGCGACATGTTCCGCGTCCCGCGCGGCGAGATCACGCTGCGCGTCGGGCCGACGGTGCGCGTCGTCGATCTATGAGCGCAGGATGGCGGGATGGCACGCAAGAAGTCAGCACCGACCCCGGCCGTCCCGTTCGAGTGGTCGAGCTCCTGGAGCGCGGGAGAGTGGGACGCTCCGTTCCAGGACGTGGACGGGCTCACGCCCGCCGACGCCTACCTCGGCGTGCGCCTCGGTCGCCTGTGCGCCGAGGCGCTGCAGGGCTTCTACTGGTTCGAGACGCCCGAGCAGCTCGCCGAGGCGCTCTGCTTCGCGCTGCCGACCATCTTCGACGGCGAGGACGACGACGAAGAGGACGATCTGGACGACGAAGAGGACGACGAGGAAGAGAGCGACGCGGACGACGAGGA
>JADLFU010000078.1 GCA_020849655.1 Polyangiaceae bacterium
CGGGATCGACTCGATCAAGCGGGTGGAGATCCTCGCGGCGATGCGCGAGCGCGCGCCCGGGCTGTCGGAGGTGAAGCCCGCGGAGCTGGCGAAGCTGCGGACGCTGGGGCAGATCGTGGAGCACCTGCGTGGTCAGCTGGGAGCCGCGGCGCCGGTCGCAGCGAGCGCGCCGACCGCGACGAGCGCCCCGGTCGCGGCGATCAAGCGGTTCGCGACCCGCGCGGTCGAGGCGCCGCTGCTCCACATGGCGCCCGGTGGGCTCGCGCGCGCGCGTCGGCTCGCGGTGATCGACGACGGCGGCGGCGTGGCGGCGCGCGTCGCCTCGCGCCTCGCGTCCGTCGGCCTGTCGGCGACGGTGGTGACCGAGCCTCCGGCGGACGCGGACGCCGTGATCGTGCTGTCGGGGCTGCGTGAGGTCGCGTCGATCGACGAGGCGATCGCGATCGAGCGCGGCGTCTTCGCGGCGGCGCGCGCCGTCGCGCCTCGGATGGCGACAGGCGGACTGTTTGTGACAGTACAAGACACGGGCGGCGACTTCGGCCTCGCCGGGGCCGAGGGACACCGCGCCTGGCTCGCGGGGATCGCCGCGCTCGCGAGGACGGCCGCCCGTGAGTGGCCGCGGGCGGACGTGAGGGCCATCGACTGCGAGCGCGCGGGGCGCACGCCGGAGCAGCTCGCAGACGCGATCGTCGACGAGCTGCTCCTCGGCGGCACGACGCTGGAGGTCGGCCTGCGCGCGGGCGGCGAGCGGCTCACGCTCGAGAGCGTCGAGATCCCGACGCCGCCCGGCGGGGCCCCTGTCACGGCGGGCTCGGTCGTCGTCGTCTCGGGCGGAGCGCGGGGGGTGACCGCCGCGTGCGTCACGGCGCTCGCGCGGGCGCACCGGCCGCGGCTCGTGCTGCTCGGCCGCACGCCGCTCGCGGACGAGCCCGCGTTCACCGCGGGCGCCGGCGACGAGGCGGCGTTGAAGCGCGCGCTCGTCGCGGAGGCTGCGCGGACAGGGCGGCAGGTGAAGCCGGCCGAGGTCGGCGCGGAGGTCTCCTCGATCCTGGCGGGGCGCGAGGTGAGGGCCACGCTGGCGGCGCTCGCGGCCGCTGGCTCGGAGGCGCGCTACGTCGCGGTCGATGTGCTCGACGGGGCGGCGCTCGGCCGCGCGCTCGACGACGTCCGCGCCGCGTGGGGCCCGATCACCGCCGTCGTGCACGCGGCCGGCGTGCTCGCGGATCGGCTCATCGCGGAGAAGACCGACGCGCAGTTCGACCGCGTCTTCGACACGAAGGTGGCTGGGCTGCGGGCGCTGCTCGACGCGACGGCGAGCGATCCGCTGACGGCGCTCGTCGCGTTCTCGTCGGTCGCGGCGCGCGCGGGCAACGCGGGGCAGGTCGACTACGCGATGGCGAACGAGGTGCTGAACGCCGTGCTCGCGTCCGAGGCGCGCCGGCGCGGCCCCGCGTTCGTCGCGCGATCGATCGGGTGGGGCCCCTGGGAGGGCGGGATGGTGACGCCCGCGCTCGAGCGGCATTTCCGCGAGCGCGGGGTCGGGCTCATCCCGCTCGAGGTCGGCGCGGCGCGGTTCGTGGAGGAGCTCGACGGCGCGGGCACCGACGTGATGACCGTCGTCGGCGCGGACGCGGGCGAGGGCGCGCTCGGAGGCGGCGGCGACGCCGAGGTGACGCTGGCGGTGCGCGTCGACGCCGCGAGCCACGGCTTCCTCGCGGACCACGCGATCGCGGGCGTCCCTGTGGTGCCGGTCGTGCTCGCGGCCGAGTGGCTGGTGCGCGCCGCGCGTGCGTGCCGACCCGATCTCGTCTGCGCCGCGCTGAAGGAGCTGAAGGTGCTGCGGGGGATCAAGCTCGAGGGCTTCAAGGCCGGCGCGTGGCTGACGGCGCACGCGAGGCAGATCTCCAACGGCCGCGGCGCCCTGCTCGCGCTCGAGCTGCGCGGCCTTGGCGGCGCGCTCCACTACTCCGCGATGGCCGAGATGTCCGACCGCGCGCAGCAGGCGAGGGCGACCGTCGAGCCCGCGCGCGGGGACGCGCTCTCCAGGATCTACGGAGGCCCGACGCTGTTCCACGGCCCCAGATTCCAGGTGATCCGCGGCGTCGAGGAGCTCTCGGACGCTTCCGCTTCGGCGACGCTCGGGCGCACGGCCGAGCTCGGGTGGGGAGGGGAGCGCTGGCTCACCGATCCGGGGGCGCTCGACGGCGCGCTGCAGCTCGCGCTCCTGTGGGCGGCGCGCGCGCAGGGCGGGCGGACGCTGCCGATGGCGATCGCGGAGCTGCGCCTCCTCGGCGCCGCGCCCGATGGAGCGCTCCGCGCAAGGCTTCGGCGGCGGGAGGTGAAGGAGGCGCGCGCGCTCTCGGACGTCACGCTGGTCGACGCCGCAGGCGCCGTGTTCGCGGAGCTCGTCGGGATCGAGACCGTGCTGATCCCGTCGACGACGCCCGAGGCGCAGCCGAAGGCCTGAGCTGAGCGCCATGCCCTCGCCGCCGATCGCGATCGTCGGGCGCGCGTGCGTCCTGCCGCTCGCGCCCACCCCCGCCGCGCTGTGGTCGAACGTCGTCGCGGGGAGGAGCTGCCTGTCGCGCGCGCCCGAGGGCCGATGGCGGCTGCCTCGCGAGGTCGCGCTCGCCGAGGGCGGCGACGCGCGCGATCGCGCGCTCTCGGACGTCGGGGGCTACGTCACGGGGGTCGACGCGCTCGACCCGACGGGGTTCCGGCTCGACGCCGCCCACGTCGCCGCGCTCGATCCGGTGTTCCGATGGACGATGCACGCGGCGCGCGAGGCGCTCCGCTCGGCGAAGATCGGCGACGGCGCGCTCGGGCGCGCGGGCCTCGTCATGGGAAATCTATCTTTCCCAACTTCAGGGATGGCCCGCTTCGCGGAGGACGTGTGGCGCGGTCTGCCCGCCTCGACGCACCCGCACGCGCGCTTCTCGTCGGGGATGCCGGCGCTCCTCACGGCGGAGGCGCTCGGCCTCGGGGCGGGCGCGTTCGCGCTCGACGCGGCCTGCGCGTCGTCGCTCTACGCGATCAAGATCGCCATCGACCGGCTGCACGACGGTCAGGCCGACGTGATGCTCGCGGGCGCGGTGAACGCGGCGGACGATCTGTTCCTCCACGTCGGCTTCACCGCGCTCTCCGCGCTCAGCCCGACGGGTCAGAGCCGGCCGTTCCATCGCGACGCCGACGGGCTCGTGCCGGCCGAGGGGGCGGCCTTCGTCGTGTTGCGCCGCCTCGACGACGCGCTCCGCGATGGTGATCACGTGCTGGGGGTCATCCGGGGCGTCGGCCTCTCGAACGACGGGCGCGGGCGCGGGCTGCTCGCCCCGGCCGAGGAGGGGCAGGCGCGCGCGCTCCGTCAGGCGTACGAGCTCGCGGGGATCGATCCCGGCGACGTGACGCTGCTCGAGTGCCACGCGACGGGCACGCCGGTCGGCGACGCGACCGAGGTGCGCAGCACGGCAGGCGTGTTCGCCGGCGCGCGCGACCTGCCGGTCGGTTCGCTCAAATCTAACATGGGCCACCTGATCACGGTGGCCGGCGTGGCGGGCTTGTTGAAGGTGCTGGGCGCGATGGACGCCCGCGTGCGCCCGCCCACGCTGCACGTGGACGCGCCGATCGACGCGCTCGCGGGGACGCCGCTCCGCCCGCTCGCCGCGGCGGAGCCGTGGACGGGGCCGCGACGGGCGGGCGTGAGCGCGTTCGGGTTCGGAGGGAACAACGCGCACCTCGTCGTCGAGGCGTGGGAGGACCACCACGCCCCCGCGCGCTCGTCTCGCGCCGCCGCGCGGGCGCCCGTCGCGATCGTCGGGGTGGGGGCGCGCGTCGGCGACGGGGAGCGCGCGGCGGATCTCACGCGCGCGCTCGTGACGGGCGAGCGCACGAGCGCGCCGCGCGCGCACGTCGAGGTCGCGCTCGAGGGGCTCAGGTTTCCGCCGCGGGATCTCGCGCAGGCGCTGCCGCAGCAGCTGCTCGCGCTCGAGGCCGCGCGCGAGGCAGCGGCCGGCGTGGCCTTGCCGCGCGAGCGTACGTCGGTGCTCGTGGGCATGGGCTGTGACCCCGAGGTCGCGCGGTACGGCGCTCGCTGGCGCGCGCCCACGTGGGCCCCTCGCGGCGCGGATGACACCTGGGTGCAGGCGGCGCGCGCCGCGTTCGTCCCGGTGCTCGAGGCGGCCGGCGTGCTCGGCACGATGCCGAACATCGTCGCCAACCGGATCAACAGCCAGCTCGATCTCGCGGGTCCCAGCTTCAGCGTCTCGGCGGAGGAGGGGTCGGGCGCCGTCGCGCTCGAGCTCGCCGCGCGCGCGCTCCGCGCGGAGGAGATCGACGCGGCGGTCGTCGGCGCGGTGGATCTCTCGCACGAGGCCGTGCATCGCGCCGCGACGCGCGCGCAGGGAGGGCTCGACAGGCCCGGCGACGCCGCGGTCGCGCTCGTGCTGAAGCGCCTCGACGACGCGCGGCGCGACGGCGACGAGGTGTGGGCGGTGCTCGACGATGCGGCGCTCCCCGACGACGCGCTCCGCCTCGGGCCGGGCGAGCTCGACGTCACGCGCTCGCTCGGGCGCCCGCACGCCGCCGTCGATCTCCTGCAGATCACGGCCGCGGCGCTGTCGGTTCGGCACGGCGTGCGTCCGCGCGACGAGGCGGGCGTCGCGCCGTGGGTGGGCGCGCGGTCCGCGTCGGTGCGGACGTCGCGCGGCGCGGAGATCGCGCTGTCGGCCGGCGGCGACGCGACGCCGTGGCTGGACGGCGAGGCGCCGAGGTTCTTCGTCTACTCGGGCACCGATCTCGACGCCGCGGCGGGCGCGATGGTCGCGGGCAGGGCAGGGGCCGAGGGGCTCGCGCGCGTCGTCATCGCGGCCTCGACCGACGACGAGCTCGCGCGCCGCGTCGAGGCGTGCCGCGCGTGGCTCGCGCGCGGCGGCCCGCGCCCCGAGGGCGTGGCGTACCGGGCGGCCCCGGTCGGCGGCGAGCTCGCCGCGGTGTTCACCGGCGCGGCGGCGGCGTACCCGGGCGCCGCGCGGGATCTGTCCCTCGCGCTGCCGGAGCTCGTCACGCGGCTCGCTCATCGCTGCGACGAGGTGCCGTCGATGCTCGGCTGGATGCAGGGTCCGCCCGACGCGCCGCCGCCGCACCCGCTCGATCAGCTCTGGGCTGCGTCCTTCGTCAGCCAGCTGCACGCGGAGCTGTCCCGCGGCGTGCTCGGGCTCCGGGCGTCGGCGGCGATCGGGTACTCGTCCGGCGAGACGAACTCGCTGTTCGCGTATGGCGCGTGGCGCGACCTCGGCGCGATGATCCGCGAGACGCGATCGAGCGAGCTGTTCCGCTCGGTGCTCACCGGCGAGTGCGCGGCGGCGCGCGCGGCGTGGGCGACGGCGGGTGTACAGGGCGACGGATGGCAGACCTTCGCGGTGCGCGCGACGCCCGAGGAGGCGCGCGCGGCGCTCGTCGGCGAGCCCCTCGCGCGGCTCACGATCATCAACTCGCCGGTCGACTGCGTGATCGCGGGCGAGGGCGGGGCCGTCCTGCGCGTGGTCGCGCGGCTCGGCGCCGAGCGGGCGTGGTCGCTCGGCTACGATCTCATCGCGCACGCGCCCGAGATCGCTCTCGTGCGCGACGCGTGGCGCGCCTTGCACCGTCGGGCGACCTCCCCCGCGCCCGTGCGGTACTACAGCGGCGGGCGCGACGGCGCGTACGCTCCGACCGACGACGACGCGGCCGACGCCATCACGGCGCAGGCGGTCGACACGCTCGACTTCGTGCGCGTGATCGAGCGCGCGTGGAGCGACGGCGTGCGCGTGTTCGTCGAGCACGGCCCGCGCGGCCTCTGCACCTCGTACATCAAGAAGATCCTGGGCGATCGCCCGCACGTCGCGGTCGCGCTCGATCAGCACGGGCGAGGCGCGGTGCGCCAGGTGACGGACGCCGTGGCGGAGCTGGTCGCAGCGGGCGTCCACGTCGACACCGACGCGCTGTCGTCGGGCCTCGCGCGGGGCGCTCGCCCGCCGACGAAGGGCCCGACGCTGCGAGTCGCGGCGCACGCCCCGCCGCCCGCGCTCCCGCCGCTCGCTCGAGAGGAACCCATGCAGCTGATGAAGAGGGCCCCGGCGCTGCCGTCGGTGCTCGAGGCCGTCGTCGTCGCTCCCCCCGCGCCTGGCGCGCCCGTCCCCGCGGTCACCCCGAGGACCGGCGCACACCTCGCGTCACCGGTGGGCGCTCCGTCGATGGCGGCGGCGCCCGCCGCAGCGGCGTCGTCACCGAGCGCGCCCGCGCTGCCGGACGCGCTCGCGCGGATCTCCGCGTACCAGCGGCAGCTGTCGGCGCTGCACGCGGAGTTCGTGGCGTCGCAGGCCGAGGTGCACGCGCGCTTCCTCGAGATGCGCGCGCGCGACGAGCGGGCGCTGCTGTCGCTCGCGCGAGGGGGGTCGATCGCCTCGCCGCTGTCGCTCCCATCGCGCGCGCCTGCCTCGTCCGCCCCGCTCTTCGCGCCGCCCGCCCCGCCCGTCGCGCCGCCCGCGCCCGTCGTCGCGCCGGTCGAGGGGCGCGTGGAGCCGCGCACGCTCGTCGTCGCGCCGCCCGTCGCAGCGGCTGCGTCCGCGCCCCGCGCTGTCCCGTCCTCGACGACGCTGCCTGGCCCGAAGCTGGGACGCGCCGACCTCGAGGTGCTCGCGTCGGGCGAGATTTCAAGCGTGTTCGGGCCGAAGTTCAGGCCGCAGGACGGCTACGCGCGCCAGGTGCGGATGCCCGAGCCGCCGCTCTTGCTCGCCGACCGCGTGACCGGCATCGACGCGGAGCCGCTCTCCATGGGCACCGGGACGATCTGGACGGAGACCGACGTCCGCAACGACTCCTGGTACCTCGACGGCGCCGGCCGGATGCCCGCGGGCGTGATGATCGAGTCGGGCCAGGCGGATCTGTTGCTGATCAGCTGGCTCGGCGTCGACATGCTCAACCGCGGCGAGCGCGTGTACCGCCTGCTCGGGTGCGAGCTCACGTACCACGCGGGGCTGCCCGGGCCGGGCGACACGCTCGCGTATGACATCCACGTCGACGGGCACGCGTCGCAGGGCGACGTGCGCCTGTTCTTCTTTCACTACGACTGCCGCGTGCGCGGGGAGCTGCGCCTGTCGGTCCGCGGAGGGCAGGCGGGGTTCTTCACGGACGAGGAGCTCGCGGACTCGGCCGGTGTGCTCTGGGACGCGGCTGCGGAGGCGCCGAAGCCCGCGCAGGTCGACCCGCCGGAGATCGAGTGCACGCGGCGCGCGCTCGGCCGTGACGAGGTGCGCGCGTTCGCCGACGGCCGCCCGTACGACTGCTTCGGCCCTGGGTGGGAGGCGACGCGCGCGCACGTCCGATCACCCGCCATCACCGGCGGGCGGATGCTCTTCCTCGACGAGGTGACGACGCTCGATCCGCGCGGCGGCCCCTGGGGGCGCGGGTACCTGCGCGCCGAGACGCCGGTCTCGCCGAGCGACTGGTCGTTCGACGGGCATTTCAAGGGCGATCCGTGCATGCCCGGCACGCTGATGTTCGAGGGGTGCCTGCAGGCGATGGCGCTCTGGCTCGCGTCGCAGGGGTACACGATCGGCCGCGACGGGTGGCGCTTCGAGCCCGTACCCGGCGTGCCGTACTCGCTGCGCTGCCGCGGGCAGGTGACGCCGTCGAGCCGGCGCCTCACCTACGAGGTGTTCGTGTCCGAGGTGATCGCGGGACCGGTGCCGACGGTGTTCGCCGATCTGCTCTGCACGGTCGACGGCAAGAAGGCTTTCCACGCGCGGCGCGTCGGGCTGCGCCTCGTGCCGGACTTCCCGCTCTCCCGGTGGCGGGCGCTCGGGCCGCCGCGCCAGCAGGAGACGCGCGCGCCGCTCGCGCTCGCGGCGCAGGGCGGGCTCGTCGGGTACCGAGACCCGGAGCCGGTGGCGATCGTCGACGGGTTCCCGTTCGACTACGCGTCGCTGCTCGCGTGCGCGTGGGGGCCGCCGTCCGAGGCGTTCGGGCCGTTCTACGCGCGCTTCGACGGCCATCGTCGCGTGGCGCGCCTGCCCGGCCCGCCGTACCATTTCATGTCGCGCGTCACGCGCGTCGACGGCCCCATCGGCGGCATGGAGCGCGGCACGAAGACCGAGATCGCGTACGACGTGCCCGTCGCCGCCTGGTACTTCGACGAGGTCGGCGCCCCGACGATGCCGTTCTGCGTGCTGCTCGAGGCGGCGCTGCAGCCGTGCGGCTGGCTCGCGTCGTACGTGGGCAGCGCGACGACGTCCGAGGTCGACCTCCTGTTTCGCAACCTCGACGGTACGGGCACCCTGCACGCGGAGATCGCGCCCGGCGACGTGCTCCGCACGCGGGTCGTCATCACTTCGATCTCGGCGAGCGCGGGGATGATCATCGAGTCGTTCGAGGTCGAGTGCCGCGTGGGGGAGCGGCTCGTCTACGACATGAAGACCGTGTTCGGCTTCTTCCCGAAGGAGGCCTTCGAGGACCAGGTCGGCCTGCCCGTCTCGGACGCCGACCGCGCGAGGTTCGAGGCGCCGGCGCCGCACGCGCCCATCTCGCTCGACGACCCGTCGTCGCGCTTCTTCACCGGCGCGCCGCGCCTGCCGGGGCCGATGCTCCTGATGCTCGACCGCGTGACGCTCTCGTCGCCCGACGGCGGCGCGCGCGGGCTCGGCGTGTACCGCGCGGACAAACGCGTCGACGTCGGCGAGTGGTTCTTCAAGGCGCACTTCTTCCAGGATCCGGTGCAGCCCGGCTCGCTCGGGATCGAGGCGCTCATCCAGCTCCTGCAGTTCGCGATGATCGAGCGCGGCCTGGGCGCCGACGTGCCCGACGCGCGCTTCGAGCCGCTGATGCTCGGGCGCCCGCTCACGTGGAAGTACCGCGGCCAGGTCGTCCCGAAGAACGAGCTCATCACCAGCGAGATCGAGATCACCGAGATCGGCGAGGATGAGCGCGGGCCCTTCGCGGTCGCGGACGGGAGCCTCTGGGTCGACGGCAAGCGCATCTACTCCGCGAAGAACCTCGGCGTGCGCGTCGTGCGCGGCGAGCCCCGCGCGCCCTCCCCGCCGCCGGAGGAGACGCTCGACGCGGAAGAGGACTCGTGGCTCGGAGACCACCGCCCGACGTGGACGGTGCCCGCGCTGCCGATGATGTCGATCTGCGACCGGCTCGTCGCCGCCGCGGAGGCCTCGCTCGGCGCGTCAGTTGGTGAGCTTTGTGATGTATCACTGTCGAGGTGGCTCGCGCTGCCGGGGCCGACCCGCGTGCGGGCGGAGGCGGCGCCCGTCGACGGAGATCCCGGCGCGCGGCGGGTGTCGCTGCTCGCGTGGCGCGAGGCCGGCGATCCGTCGCTGTCGAGGTTCGAGGTGGTGGCGACGGCGACGGCGCGCGCGGGCCGGCCGGCCGAGGTCGCGCCGTGGGCGCCGCTCGCCGACGCCGCGCCGGTCGAGGATCCGTATCAGGCGGGGCACCTGTTTCATGGCCCCGCGTTCCGGTACCTGACGTCGCTCTCGCGGGGCGCGGAGGGGGCGTCGGGGACGCTGTCGGCGAGCGCGGGCGCGGTGCCGCGCGGGCGTCTGCATCAAGGGCTGCTCGACGCCGCGACGCACGTCATCCCGCACGACGAGCTGTGGCGGTGGTCGGCCGAGGCCGGCGACGACACGGTCGCGTACCCGTACCGCGTCGCCCGGCTGTCGCTGCACGCGCCGCTGCCCGACGCGGGCGACGTGCGGGTCGAAGCGCGCCTTCGTGGGTACGACGGGCCGCGGCACCCGGTGGTGGAGCTGCAGCTGATCCACGACGGACGCGTGTGCGTCTCCTTGCGGCTCGTCGAGATCCTGCTGCCGAAGGGGCCGCTCGGGCGCGCGCCGGCGCTCGCGCGGCGGGCCTTCCTCCGCGACAGGCGGGCGGTGCCGGGCGTGTCGCTGTCGACGGTCGACGACGCCGGGACGTCGCTGTCGGAGGCCACGGTGCGCGAGCTCGACTGGCTCCCCGGCACGGTCGCCGGCGCCTACGGGCTCAGGGGCGACGCTCGCCTTCGGGTCGCCGAGATCGCCGCGCGCGATCTCGTCGCCGCGCGCGCGCACGTCCACCCGAGCGCGCTCGACCTCTCGCCGGATCTCTCGCGTGCGGTGGCGCACGTCCGGCCGCTGTGCGCGTACCCGCTCTCGGTCGCGCGAGGCGACGACGCGGTGACCGTGCGCCTCGCGGGCCCGCCGGTCCAGCGCCTCGACCGCGTCCGCGCGTACTGGGACGCGCGCTTCGGCGTCGGCCCGTGGCCGGTCGAGGACCTGTACTACGGCCTCGCGGCCCGCTTCGTCGGCGACGTGGTCGTCACGGATCCCGCGGCGACGCGCGCGGTCGCCGGGCGCGGGTGCCTGTACCTCGCGAACCACCAGACGGCCGTCGAGTCGCTGATGTTCTCGGTGCTCGTCTCGGCGCTCTCGGGGACGCCGACCGTGACCCTCGCGAAGGCCGAGCACCGCACGAGCTGGCTCGGCGAGCTGATCGCGCACGCGTTCTCGTACCCGGGCGTCGTCGATCCCGAGGTCATCCGGTTCTTCGATCGGGACGACAAGGAGTCGCTCGTCGGCATCGTCGCGGGGCTCGCCGACGAGCTGCGCGTGCGCAACAAGGGCGTGATGGTGCACGTCGAGGGGACGCGCGCGCTCTCGTGCCGCGCGCCGGTCGTGAAGATGAGCTCGCTGTTCCTCGATCTCGCGCTGTCGACCGGCGCGCCGATCGTGCCGGTGCGCTTCACGGGCGGGCTGCCCGTCGAGCCGCTCCGTGAGCGCACGGAGTTCCCGGTCGGCTATGGCAAGCAGGACATCTGGCTCGGCCGCCCCATCCTGCCCGAGGAGCTCGCGGGCCTGCCCTACAAGGACAGGAAGCAGGCCGTGCTCGCCGCGATGGCGTCGGTCGGCCCGCGAGACGAGGAGCCGTCGGCGGGCGACCCGGAGTTCGCCGCGCGCGTCGAGGCGTGGCGCAGGCGGACGGGCGCGAGCGAGCCGCACGCCGTCTTGATGCAGACGCTCGTCGACGCGGCCACACCGACGCCGGGCACGCGCGCGCTCGTCGAGGCCGCGAAGGCGGGGACGCTGCCTACGGCCTCGACGCCGGAGAGCGCGTGGCTGCGGACGCTCGCCGAGCGGCTCGGGATCGGTGTCCAGTTGTGTTAGGAAAGGTGACAGTGACGCCGGCGGGAGTCCGGGCGCGCGGCGTCAACGAGGCAGCTGCGTCGGGTGGTCGCGCTCGCGGAGCGCGGGGGAGCGGCCGTCCGCGTAGGCCGCGAGGTGCAAGAACTCGAGGATGGGCATGAACTCCCCGACGTCCTCGCCGTCGGAGTAGCGGATCGACAGGGTCGGGTTCAGCGCGTACTCACCTCGCCGCATGCGGAGGAACAGCCTGCGCGCCGGGCGGTACGTGGAGAACGCCTCCGCCCGCGCGAAGACCGCGTTCCAGTAGGGGCGCTTGCGTCGCCACTCGGGGAGCACCACGTCGGGGAACCGCAAGAACGCCCCCAGACGATCGACCGTGACGAGCCGCCGCACCGCGACCCGCGAGGTCCACGAGGCTGGCAACAACAGCATCACCGACAGGAGCAGGATGTACTCCGCCTGGTGCCGCCCGAGCTTCACCACCTGGCTGCCGTCGAGCAGATCGAGGGAGCTCGGGGCGACGCGATCCCACACCGCGCCGAACGGCCCCTCCGCGAAGCGCTCGTCCTCGTGCGCCGTGAGGAGCGCCCCGGCGGCGGTGCGCCCGAACGCGTCGGTCGCGGTGCGCTTCGCGCCGCGGTCGAGGAGCGTGGTGACGAGGTCGACGTTCCCCACGGTCGCCGCGCACATCAGCGGGGTCAGGCCGACGGTGTTCCTGAAATCCACCCCGTGCCGATCCAGCAGGCGCCTGAGATCTGCGTCGGGCGCGCGCCGGTAGGCGTCCAGGTAGCGGGCGCGCGCGCGACGTCGCGTCGTCGAAGTCGGGCTGGCTGCTCCAGTCGCGCTCGGGCGAGAGCAGCTGACCCAGCCGGACGAGCCGGTGGAACGCCGCGAACTCGTACAGGTGCTGCCGCGCCTTCTTGAAGACGTGCCCCATCTCGATCGCTTGTGGCGGAGCTCCGTGTAGCCCTTGCGGTCGACCACCTCCCACGGCACCGGCGTCTCCTTCAGCACGTCCTTGCGGATGAGCGCGGCCTGCTCGCTCTTGCCTTGCAGCTCGAGCTTGCGCGCCTCGCGCTGCCAGTCCTCCTGCGAGGACTTCACCGTGGCCAGATCGTCGACGCTCGCCGAGCGGGGGATCTGGAGCAGCTCGAGCAGCGGGTGCGGGCGCTCGTCCTCGACCAGGTACACCCGCTCGATCCCGCGCGTCAGGGCGACGTAGAGCGCGTTGCAGTAGAACTTGTACGCCTCCTGCGACTTGTCCTCCTTGTCCTTCGCGCGGGAGTAGGCGAGATCGTCGCCCTGGAGCGCGCTCCGCGGCACGTCCCGCGCGAGCTCCGCGTACGGCTCGCGCGTGGACGACACGAACCTGTGGAGCACCACCGTCGGGTACTCGAGCCCCTTCGCCTCGTGCACCGAGAACACGAGCGGCGTCCGGTAGAGCCGCTGCGCCTCGGCCTTCTGCTCGTCGGTGAGCACGAGCACGGCGCAGCCGACCGAGCCGCGGACCCGCTCCGAGAGCTTGCCGATGAGCTCGGGGCGCGCGGGCAGCTGCGCGACGAGCCCGGCCTCCTCCGCGGCCGGCCGGACGAGGTGGTTGGTCTCGCGGTCGATCGAGCCGAACCGCGCGACCTTCACGCGCAGCAGATCGTTCGCGACGCGCGTGATCGCGAGCGTGTTGCGGTAGTTCGCGGGCAGGACGGACACCGTCTCCCGCCGGAGCGCCTCGTCGGTGAAGAAGAGCCGCCGCACGCCCGCCCACGAGAAGAAGTTCGGGTGCACGATCTGGTTCGCGTCGCCGGCGAGCACGAACCGCGCGCGATCGGTCAGCGTCGCGAGCACGAGGCCGAGCTCCGCGTTCGTGAGATCCTGCGCCTCGTCCACGACGACGTGCGAGAACCGCGGCTCGACCCGCGGCGTGAGCGCGTGCGCGACGAGGTTCGTGTCGTAGAGGCCCGCCTCCGCCAGCCACGCGCGGTAGCGGTCGAAGAACCCGTGCACGACGGGGCGCTCCGCGGGCCCGAACAGCGACTGTCGCACGCCGAGGTCGAGGTACGCCGGGAGGTCGAGCGGGCCCTCGCGCGGCGCGCCGAGGACGCCGCGCAGCTCCTCGAACACCTGGTGCGCCGACGTGAAGCGCAGCGTCTGCTGGTGCCGCGCGAAGAACGGCGCGAAGTCCGCGAACCGCACAGGCCGGCCCCGGGGCAGCTCGATCGACTCGAGCAGCTCACGGAAGGAGAGGAACTCCGCGTCTTGTTCGTCGGCGGCGTAGCCGTGCGAGCCGTACAGCCCGCGCGCCGCCTCGGCGAGGTAGGCGGACTGGGTCACGTAGCCCACCGTCCCGCGGAGCGTGCGGAGCTTCTCGAGGAGCAGCGCCGTCTTGCCGCTGCCCGCGGAGCCGACGACGATCAGCGGCAGCCGCTCGCGCAGGACGGCGTCCTGCTCGTCGTCGAACGAGAGGGGCTTGTCGAGGAAGTGGAAGCGCGAGCGCGTCGGGTGGACGTAGCGGAGCCTCGGGATCTCCTCGGCCGGCGGCGCGGCGTCGCCGACGAGATCGGCCTCGTGCAGCTTCGCCCCGCGCAGGAAGCGCGACGCGGCGTAGTCGTGGGTCGGCAGGACCTCGAGCGCCATCGCGACGGTGCCGCCCTGGTGCCGACCGAGCCGGAGGATGAGGCGCGCCTCGCGATCCAGCTTGGCGCGGTAGTGGACCCCGTCGGAGAGCTTCTTCACCTCGGCGCTGCGAAAATCGTCGCGCTCGATCGCGTCCAGCGTCTTCTTCAGCGACGGCTGCAGCGCCTTCGGGACCGAGAGATCGACGTGGAGCAGGACGCGCATCGGCGGCACGCTCGCTTCGTGGTCCAGCGTCGGCAAGGCAGACGGCCCCCTGCGCGAAAAAGCAACGAAGATCACATCGAGGCGCCCGACGTGCGTGCCTCGACAGAGGGTGTGGAGGGGTAGACCCAGCGGCGCCCGCCCACATTTTCGGGCCGCTGAGCGCCTGTCGCGGTACGGTCCGGGGATGCGCAACCACGTCCTCTCCTTCGCTTTCGCGGCCCTCGCCGCGCTCCACGCCCACGACGCGCGCGCCGACGTCGCGCCGATGTGCTCCCAGTTCGACTCGCTGACGACGTGCGCGAGCGCGGACGTCGACAAGCCGTGCCCGAGCGGCGGCGTCTGCAAGACCGTGATGTGCGACGGGCCGGGCGCGAAGTCGCTCACCAAGTGCGTCGTGTGCCCCACGGTCGTCGCCGACGCCGCGATGACGTGCAAGGGCCCGAGCGATCTCGGCAAGTCCTGCGGCACCGACGGGGAGTGCGGCTTCGTCCCGTCGTACTGCACCGGCGACAAGTTCTCGTGCGTGTCGAAGGCGAGCGGGGCGGCCGGCGCCGGCGGGGGCGGCGGGACGACGAGCGCGGGCGGGACGACGAGCGCGGGCGGGACGACGAGCGCGGGCGGGACGACGAGCGCGGGCGGGACGACGAGCGCGGGCGGCGCGGCCACCACGCCGGCGCCTCAGAAGTCGGACGACGGCGGCGGCTGCTCCATCTCGGCCCCGCGCTCGGCCCTGGGGCTCGGCGCGCTCGCGCTGCTCGCGGTGGGGGCGCTGGTCGCGCGTCGGCGCCGCTGAGCGCCCGTGGAGCGCCTGCTCGATCCGCTGGACTCGTGGCGTCGCGTGACGCTGGCGGGCCTGCTGCGGGTGCCGGGCCTCGGCGCCGTGCTCCGACGTCGCGACGCGCGGCTGCTGTTGCAGACGTCCCTCGGCGCGACGGTGGCCTTCACGCTCACGCTGGCCGCGCCCGGCGCGCTGCTCGTGCTCGGGCCGCTGTGCATGGGCGTCCTGCACGTCGCGGCCGACGTCCGCTACCTGGTCGTGCGCCGCGGCGTCCCGGCGCGCGTCGTCTCCGCCGTGCTCCTGGCGTCCGTCGCGCTGTTCTCGCTCCGCGTGGCCGCGATGCTGGGCGCGCCGGCGGGCACGGTCACCGCGGCGGAGGTCGGGCTGGGCTTCTCGCTGCCGCTCATCGTCCTCGCGCTGTCGCCGTCTCGCCGCGCGGCGCTGGTCGCTGTCCCGCTGCTCGCCGTGCTCGGGCTCGCGCTCTCGGCGCCCGGCCGTACGCAGCTGGTGTTCGCCTACGCGCACAACGTCGTCGGGCTGCTCGCGTGGGGATTGTTGTTTCGCAGGCGGAGGCTGATCGCGGCGCCGGCGCTCGGGCTCGCGGCGTCGGGGGCGCTCCTGCTCGCGTCGGGGGCGCTCTTGCCGGTCGCGCGGCTCACGGGGCCGTGGGCCGAGCGCGTGGTCGACGAGGCGATGATGGCGATGCCGCTCGCCGAGCCGCGCCGCGCGATCGGGGTGGGGCTCTCCTTCCTCTTCCTGCAGGCGCTGCACTACTCGGCGTGGCTGTCGTGGGTGCCGCAGGACGATCTGCCGGGCGAGGGGACGACGACCTTCCGGATGTCGGCGCGATCGTTCGCGCGGGACCTCGGCCGGCCGCTCGCCGCCGGGGTCGTCGCGCTCGCGCTGATCGTCGCTGCCGCGGGCGTCGTCGCGCCGCACCCGGCGCGCCACGTCTACCTCTCGCTCGCGACGTTTCACGGGTACCTCGAGCTCGCGATGCTGGCCTTCCTCGTCGCGCGCCCGACGGGGCTCTCCCGTTGAGGGCGTGGACGACGGCGATCCTGCTCGGCTTCCTCTTGCAAGGGGGGGCCGTCGCGGCGCTCTCGTCGCGGGGGCGGGCCCGCGCGGCGGCGCTCGCGTGCGTGGCGGAACTCGCGTCGCCGGTGCTCGCGTTCCTCGTCTTGCCGTCGCTCGGCCTCTCGCTCCCCGGCGCGCGCGTCGTCCAGCTGGGCGTGCTCGTGTCGTTCGCGATCGAGCTCGGGTTCTACGTCGCGCTCCTCCCCGCGATCTCGGCCGGGCGCGCGGCGCTCGTGTGCGCGTGCGGCAACGTCGCGGGGCTCTGGCTGTCGTCGGCGCTCTCGTGATACGTCCCCGGTGAGGTGACACCTTGATCAAGCTCAACGAGGAGTGGACCGAGCTGCTCTCTGCATACAAGGCGAGCCACGCCGATCCCCGCAACCAGGCCTGCCACCGCGTCGGCATCCCGATGATCCTCGCGAGCCTCCCCGTCGGCGCGACGATCGTCGGGCTGCCGGCCGCCGCGTCGCTGTTCACCGTGGGCTGGGCGTTCCAGTTCGCGGGGCACTGGTTCGAGGGCAACGATCCGGCGTTCTTCGGCGATCGCCGCAACCTCGCGGTCGGCGTGCTGTGGTGGCTCGAGAAGTCCGGCGTGAGGCTGTTCGAGCCGGCCGACGCCTGAGCGCGCGCGTCATCGCGCGTCGAACTCCGACCGCAGCTCCGCGCGCAGCGCGGCGTCGGTGAGCACGTCGAGCGTGAGGCGCGCCATCGCCTTCGCCGCGAGCCGCATCCCCTCGGCGCCGCGGTCGCTCGCGGCGATCTCGGCGAACGCGCGCTGGTGGATGGTGGCCTCGTCCGCGCCGCAGATCGCGATCCACGGGTGGATCGCCGGCACCGCGTGCGAGACGTCGCCCATGTCGGTGCTCCCGGCGCCGACCTCGGGCGCGGTCATCCTTGCCGCGCGCCCGAGCGTCGCGAGGTGCTCGCCGAAGCGCGCCGCGAGCGCCGCGTTGTTTCGCATGTCCTTGTAGCCAGACCTGACCTCGACGTCGACCTCCACGCCGGACGCCAGCGCCGCCGCGCGCGCGCACCGCTCGACCACCGCGCGGACGCGCGCGAGCTCGGCGAGATCGCGGGCGCGCACCGAGAATTCCGCCGCCGCGCGCTCCGGCACCACGTTCACTGCGCGGCCGCCGTCGGTGACGATCCCGTGCACGCGCGCGCCGTCACGGAGGTGCGCCCGCTGCCCGTCGACGAGGCGAAAGGTGTCGAGGCACGCCGTGAGCGCGCTCGCGCCGTCCCAGGGCGCGGCGGCGGCGTGCGACGGCGTGCCGCGAAAGGTGACGGCGAGCCAGGTCGACGCGAGGGCCGTGTGCATCAGGATGTCGCGGTGGAACGGGTGGAACATCATCGCGGCGTCGACGCCCGCGAACACCCCCGCGTCGAGCAGCAGGATCTTCCCGCCGCCGCCCTCCTCGGCCGGCGTGCCGACCAGCTCGACGGTGCCCGGCAGCGCGACGGCGTGCGCGGCGAGCGCGAGGAAGGCGCCCGCTGCGCCCGCCGCGATGAGGTTGTGCCCGCACGCGTGACCGAGCTCGGGGAGCGCGTCGTACTCGGCGAGGATCGCGATCCGCGGTCCGGCGCCGCCCACGCGCGCGCGGAGCGCCGTCGGGAGCCCCGCGAGCCCGCGCTCGACGCGTACCCCTGCGCGCTCCACCAGCTCCGCCACCTTCGCCGCCGCGCGGACCTCCTGGAACCTGAGCTCCGGGTGCGCGTGCAGATCTCGTGACAGCTCGTCGAGCGCGGGGCCGAGCCGGTCGACCTCGGCGTCGAGCTGCGCGTGGGTGGGCGTCATCGGCCGAGCCTAGCCGGGCGGGGTGCGTCGCGGCGGATTTCGCCCGCGCGCTGCTCGCCCATCCGCGCGCTTGGCGCCGCGCGGAGGTCGTGAGACGCGCCCGGCGGTGAGGCGAGCGAGGCACGCGTGGATGGCGCTGGCGCTCGTGGCCCTCGGCTGTCGCGAGCGCGCGGCCGAGCGCCCGGCGTGGCGACCCGCGCCCGTCCGCGCAGTCTCCGAGCGATCGTGCGACGATCTCGGTGACGCGGGCGCGGCCGCCCCCTCCGAGATCAGCTTGCGCCTCGACGGCGAGCGCGTCGCCGTCGCCGATCCGTCCGTGCTGGGCGGTCCGTTCGCTCCTGCGGTGTCGGTCGCGCTGCCGCGCGGCGAGCACGCCGTGCGGGTGTACCTGGGCAAGACGCGGCTCGGGGAGGGGCGGCCCGTCTGCGCGCGCCTCGTCGTCGCGGCGCGCGGCGCGCCCCTGCGGTGGGAGACGCTAGGCAAGGTCGCCGTCGACACCGAGGCCGTCGTGTTCGCGGACGACCGCCGCTGGATCCCGGCGGCCCGGGGCCTCGGCGCCGTGACCGTGGGGGTGCTCGAGGGAGACGCCAGCGAGTTCGACGCCGCGCTCCCTCGGCTCGCCGCGGCCGGACTCGAGTTCTCCCGGGTGCTGCCGACGTTCGCGCGGGCGGCCCGCCCGGCGAGATCGGGCGACCGCGCGCTCGTGCGCGCCGCCCTGCGCGAGGGCGCGGCGAAGCTCCACTACGCGGAGGAGCCGGCCTCCGCGGGGTGGACGGCGCTCGAGGCCATCGCCGAACGACCGTTCGGTGGGGTCGATCTGCCGGCCGCGACGCGCGTCGGCGTCGCGATCGAGAGCGGGGAGGGCGACGGCACCTACGCCGTCCGCGCCGGGCGGGACGCCTCCGGCGAGATCGCCGCGGTGGATCTGCTCCTGTCGCCCTGACGCGCGAGACGACGACGCCCGCCGCGGCGAGCCGGGCGGGCGTGGTCGAGGCGCCGGTCTGGGAGCGGCGGGTAACTTGGTCTCGAGGACCTTCACGCCCTTGTAGTGCCCGCAGGAGGCGCAGACGCGGTGAGGCAGCACGGGCTCGCCGCAGTTCTTGCAGGGGGCGAGGTTCACGGGCGTCACTTTGTCGTGCTGCGCGCGGCGCATCTTGGATTTGGCGCGGGTCGTTCGTCGCTTGGGTACGGCCACGGTGGTCTAGTCCTTTCCGTCTTTCTTGAGTCTCGCCGACAGGGCCAGCAGGGGCTGGAGGCGAGGGTCGATGTCCCCGGCGGTCGTGACCGGCGCTTCGGGGGGGGCCCCGATACCAGGACACGAGGCCGAGCACAAGGGAAACGGCGGGACCTCGAGCAGGATGGCCTCGCGCACGAACCCGTCGAGCGCGACGTGGTCGCCCTCGTAGACGTCGAGATCCGCGTCGGCGGGGCTCGTCTCCTCGCGGCGCGGATCGTCCGGCGGGCCGCTGCGGCCGCGCGCGTACGCCGCCTTCTGGCTGGCGGCCGGCACGAGCAGGAGCGACAGCTCGGTGTCGACGTCGATCGTCGCGGGGCCCAGGCAGCGCGCGCACGGCGCCGTCAGCGGCTGCGTGATCCTGCCGCGGACCACCACGTCGTCGCCCGACCTCGAGAACCGCACCTCGACGCGCCCGGGCCCGGTGGGCGTGACGTCGCAGCCGTCGAGCGCGCGCGTGACCCACGCGATCTCGAGCGGGGAGGCGTACGCCTTGCCGGCGGCGTCGAGGTCGTGGACCTCGAGCAGGTGCTCGGGCTTCGTCATCGGAGCGGCGCCTGATAGCAGACCTCGCGCCCCGCGCAAGCGCGCCGACGGCTTGCCACGCCACGCGACGACGTGAGACTGTCACGGCACCCCGCGCATGTCCGCCTCCGACCCGGCGCCGTCCTCCGCGACCATCCTGGTGGCCGACGACGATCGCATCACGCGGGAGCTGGTCGCCGCGATGCTCACGCGGCTCGGGCACACGGTCGAGCTCGCGGAGGACGGCCAGGCCGCGGTCGAGCGCGTCGGCAGGGGCGGCATCGATCTCGTGCTGCTCGACATCATGATGCCCCGGCTCTCCGGCCTCGAGGCGTGTCGCATCCTGAAGAGCATGACGGCCGACTCGTTCTTGCCGGTGCTGCTGCTCACGGTGAAGACCGACACGCAGAGCCGCGTCGAGGGGCTGCGCATCGGCGCCGACGACTACGTGCACAAGCCCTTCGAGGAGCGCGAGCTCGAGGCCCGGCTGGGCGCGATGCTGCGCATCAAGCAGCTCTACGATCACGTGCTCGCGTCGAAGCGCAAGCTCGAGGAGCTCAGCGTCGTCGACGGCGCGACCGGCCTCTACAATTACCGCTACCTCCACACGCGCCTCACCGAGGAGTGGAAGCGCGCCGAGCGCTACCACGACCCGCTCGCCTGCGCGCTCATCGACGTCGACGGCCTCGCCGCCGTCAACCAGGAGCGCGGCCACGACGCCGGCGACCTCGTGGTCCGCGCCCTCGCCGACGCCATCCGGCGATCGGTGCGCGACACCGACATCGTGGCGCGGTTCGGCGGCGACGAGTTCCTGGTGCTGATGCCGAGCACGCACTTCGCGGGCGCCGTCGCGGTCGCCGAGCGGATCTGGCGGTCCTCCACGTCGAGGGGCGCGCGGCGACCGTACGTGTCGATCGGCGTGTCGCTGTTCCCCTCGCGCGACGTGAAGACCAAGGACGCCCTGCTCCGGGCGGCCGACCGCGCCGTCTCGGACGCGAAGCGCGAGGGCGGCAACCGCATCTGCGTGTTCCAGCACCAGGGCTACATCTACTCGCCCGTCGACGTCGACGGCGACGGCTGACGTCGACGGTGTCGGGCGCGCTCTCGGTCCTCGTCGTGGGCGGTGACGTCGCCGAGCTCCGCGCGTTCGCGAGATCGCTCGTCGACGCGGGGTTCGTCGTCTCCACCGCGGAGTCCCTCGGCGCCGCGACCGCGCTCGCCGCGTCGCGGCAGCAACACGCGCTGCTCGTCGACGTCACCGACGGCACCCAGCCCGACGCGCTCGCCCGCGTCGTCGACGCGTCGGCGGGCGCTGGGGTCGTGCTGATCGCGTCGACGCGGCACCTCGGACACGCCGTCACGCTCGCCGGGCGCGGCGCCTTCGACGTGCTGCACAAGCCCGTCGCGCACGAGCTGCTCCACCTCGCGATCCGGCGCGCCGCGCGGGTCTGCGAGCTGTCACGCGAGCTGTCGGCGCAGGCCGTCGTGCCCGCGCCGCCGCGCCTCGTCGCGATCGGGCGCGCGATGCGGGCGCTCCTCGCCGAGGTGCCGCGCGTCGCCGCGTCGTCGCTGCCCGTCGTCATCCTCGGCGAGCCGGGCACCGGCAAGCGCACCCTCGCGGCCCTCGTGCACCAGCGAGGCCCGCGCCGCGCGCGCCCGATCACGTGGCTCCACGGCGCGGACGCGGCCCGCGCTGGCCTGCCGAGCGTCGCCGAGCTCGCGGGCGGCACGCTCGTCGTCGACGCGGTGACCGAGCTCGCCCCCGAGCTGCGTGACCCGCTCACCTCGCTCGGTCGATCCCCGGACACCCGCGTGATCTGCCTCGCCACCGCGGCGCTGCGGGAGCTCGCGAGCCGGGACGCCGGCTGGCGCGCGCTCTTCCACGGGCTCGCCGCGCACCTGCTCGAGCCGCCGCCGCTGCGGCGACGCCGGGAAGATCTGCCGGTGCTCGCGCAGGAGACGCTCGCGCGGGAGGCGAGCGCGCAGCGAAGGACTCCCTGCCGCCTCGGGCCCGAGGCGCACCGCGCGCTGCTCCGCCACACCTGGCCGGGGAACCTCCCGGAGCTCGACGCCGTCCTCGCGCGCGCCGTCGCGACGGCGAGGGGCGGCGTGCTCTCCGCGCGGGATCTCGAGCTCTCGGAGCACGAGGTGACGCCGCCCTCCGACGACCCCGCGGCGGCGGCGCTCCCGGGATCGCTGCTCGATCTCGGCTACGCGGACGCGAAGGCGCAGGCGCTCGAGCTCTTTCATCGCTTCTACGCGGGCGGCCTCGTCGACCGGGCGGAGGGCAACATCA
>JADLFU010000079.1 GCA_020849655.1 Polyangiaceae bacterium
ATGGGCGCGGAGTCTAGCCGCGAATCCGCCGCGGGCGCGCGGCAGACCTGGTAACCCTGACCCGCGTGCGGCCTGCCTCCATCGTCGCGCTGGTCCTTACGTGGTCGGTCGCCGCGCGGGCCGATCTCGAGGGAGACGCGCGGCGGCTCGCCGAGGGGTGGGTCGCGCTCGGTCAGGAGATCGTCGAGCGACGCGCCGTGTTCCTCGAGCCCGGGAAGATCGCGCCGCTCGTGTCGCGGGGCGCCGCGCTCGGCGACGCGCCCTGCGTCAGCGTCGCGGTGATCGCGTCGCGCGGCCGCGACGTCTCCGTCGCGCTCGGCCTGCTGCGCTCCGCCTTCGAGCCGACCAAGGTCGTCGCGTCGCCGGGCGCGCTCGGTGTGGGGTTCGTGACGGGGTGCGGGGCGGCGCAGGCCGATCCGCGCGAGGCGGCCGTCGAGCTGATGCGCGCGCGCGGCGCCGTCGAGCTCGTCGTCGCGCGCGGTCCGGTGCCTGCGCCGCACCCCGCCGAGATCCTGCGCGAGCGGGCGCCCGGCCTGCTCGCGCACCCAGTCGATCCAGGCAGGGCACGAGACGAGACGCCGCTCGCGGCGCGCGTCGAGGCCGTCCTCGCGCGCGACCGACGGGAGGAGCGGCGCGCCGACGGCGTCGCCGTCGCGCTCTCCAGCGACGCGGGCGCGGGCGCGGTCGAGGTCGAGGTCGCTGCGGGGTGCCACACCTTGACTGTCCTCGCCGGGCGCGGGCTGGGCGGCCAGGTGGCCGACGTCGACGCGGAGCTGACCGATCCGACCGGGCGGCGCGTGCTCGCGCGCGACCGCGCGGAGGCGCCCGACGCGCAGCTCTTCGCGTGCCTCGCAGAGCCCATCCGCGCGCGCCTCGCGTTCTCGGGCGCGCCGCCGCGGACGGACGTCGCGCTCGTCCGATCGAGCGTGCCGCTCATCTCCGCGCTGCCGGCCTGGTGGCCCGCGCGGGCGCGCGCGGCCGCGAGCGCGCTGCTCCAGTCCCGGCCTGGCCCTCGCGGGCTCGGCGCGCCGACCGCGCACGCGGGAGGGACGGTGGGGACGACGCTGGTGTCGCTCGACCTCGTGCCGGGGTGCCAGCGCGTGGTGGTCGCGGCGTCCCAGGGCGAGCCCCGCGCCGTCCTGGTCTCCGCGCACGCCGGCGGGCGTGCCCACCGCGACGACGGCGGCGTGGGGCGCGCGGCGGGCGCGCTGATGCTCTGCCCTCACGAGGCCGAGCGCGTGATGGTGCGCGTCGACGCCCGCGGCCCGGGCGTCGGGTGGGTGCTCGCGGCCTTCCCTGTCACGACGGATCCGATCGGGCCCAGATGAGGATCGCACCGTGTGATGGTATTGTTGGACTGCTCGGGCTGCTGGCGCTGGGCGCGTGCGGGCGCCAGCCGGCGCCGCGTGACGCGACGGCGCCCGCCTCGCCGGTGGGGGCGACGGCTCCGCAGGGCGGCGAGGCGCCCGCCCCGGCGCTCGAGCTCGGGCTGCTGACGCGGGAGTCGGCGTTCGCGGTGGAGGCGGGCGCGGGGCCGCTGTCGTTGCTCGGGCTGGAGGTCACGGCCGAGGGCGATCGCGTCGGGGCGTTCGTGAGGCTCTCGCGCGACGAGTGCACGCTCCTGCTCGCGCGGGGGACGCCCGGCGTCGAGGACGTGGACCTGCTCGTGTTCGAGGAGGACGGCGCGACGCGGTTCACCGACGAGGGCGCCGATCCGCGGCCGGGCGTCGTCCTGTGCACCCAGGTGCCCCGCCGCGTGTTCGTCGCGGCGCGCGTGACGGCGGGGCGGGGGTGGCTCGCGCTCGGCGCGCAGCAGGTCCCGCGCGCCAGCGTCGACGCGGTCGCGAAGGCGACGGGCGCGCGCGCGCACCCCGCGGCGGCGTCGCTCGACGCGTTCGCGGCGCTCGACGTCAAGGCGCGCGAGGCGCGGCGGGGCGCGGGCGGCGCGTGGGAGGAGATCAAGCGCGTCGGCGTCCCGGTCGACGCGCTGGCGGGCGGGCGGGTGCTCCTGCCGCTCGACGCCGGGCGCTGCGTGCACGTGCTCGCCGTGCCGAGCGACGAGACGGCCCCGCTCGACGTGGAGATCGAGGACGGGCAGGGCAGGGTGCTCGTGCGCGCCGAGGAGCGCGGCCGCGATCGCGTCGCGGTGGTGTGCGGCTCGGTGGGCGACGAGCTGTCGGCCACGATCCGGCCGCGCGTCGGCGCGGGCCTCGCGGCGGTGATCGTGGCGCGCACGACCGCTGAGACCGCGCTCGACATCGTGGCGTCGCACGCGCGCGTGGACGCGTCACCGACGCTCTCGGTGCGAGACGCGGAGCGCGCCGCGTCGAAGGAGGTCGCGCCGCTCGCGCTCTCGAAGGTGGCGTCGGGCGAGGCGCTCGCAGAGGTGGGCAAGCGCCGGCGGATCGCGGTCGCGCTGCCGTCGGGCTGCGTGCGCGTCGATCTCGCCGGGGGCGCGCCGCTCGCGGGGGTGCGCGCGGAGGTGTGGTCTGCCGCCGGTGCACGCCTGGCAGCCGCGGAGGGGGGCGCCCGGGCTGTGGCCCATGTGTGCTCGTCTGGGCTCGCGGCCGTCCTCGAGCTCGAGGCGACGGGGCGGTCGGGGCCGGTGGCGTGGATGGTGCACCACGACGCGGGCGCGCAGGCCTCCCTCGCCGCGCCGGAGGGCGGGCCACTGCTGGACAGGATCCTCGCCGGGCGCAGGGTGGCGATGCGTGAGGTGCGTGAGGTGCGCAGGCTGTCACTGCGCGAGCGGGAGCGCGCGGTGGTGGAGCTCTCCGTGCCCGCCGGCCGGTGCGCTCGCGTGGGGGCGTCCGTGGGGCGGGGCGGGCGCGGCGTCGAGCTGCGCCTGGTCTCGCGCGGAGAAGACGTGGACGTCGGGCGCGCGGCGGAGGCGACGGCCGCTCGCGCCTGCGCCCCCGAGGCGCGCGCCCTCGCGATCACCGCCACCGTGACGGTCGGGGCGGGCGCCGCCGACGGCCTGCTGGCGTGGATGGTGGAGTAGGTGGTGTGGGCGGCGCGCTCCTGTGCGGGCGGCTGAGGGGCGAGCTCGCGCCGCGGCTCGCTCGAGGGCGCGCCTCACGAGGCTCACATCGCTCGTCGTGCGCCCTGCGCCGGGCTGAGCGTCGCCAGCTGCGCACACCGCGGGAGGCGACACGCCGCAAGCCGCACAACAAGTGCACGACAACTTTTCGCTTGCGTGCCCAACCAATGAGCCCATCATGGCATGATGGAAGCTCGAGACGCGACGAGACGAGACGAGACGAGACGAGACGAGACGAGACGAGACGAGACGAGATTCTCGCGCCTCTCGCGTCTGAGGAGCGTGGCCGCAGTGCTCACCGCGCTGGGGCTCTGGGGGTGTGACGAGCCGGGGGACATTCCCCGGCCGGGCTCGGTGGCGACGAGCTCGCGCAGCGAGGCCTTCACGCAGGCGGGGATGGAGAAAGTCATCCCGCTGCGGTTCGTCCACATGGTGGACTCGGGCGATCCGCCGCCGACCGCCACGTACGAGCCCATCCGCCAGAGCATCGACTTGGCGAACCGGGTGTACCGCGTCGCGGGCGTGCAGTTTCATCTGCTGGCCATCGAGTCGTACGTCGCGCCGCGGTTGTCGGATCTGTCCGACATGAGCGATTACGAGGTCGGGTGGCCGATCATTGGTCCCCAGCTCGCGCCGATGTTCCCCTGGGCGTCGCTACCCTGGCCGGCATTCCCGGGCCAGGCCGGCCCACGCAAGGAGAGCGACTGGCTCCGCCTCGCGGTGTCGCGGTACGGGCGCGACAACGAGATCGTGATCTTCGTGACCAAGGCGGGCGGCAACTGGTCGGGCTTCCCTGACGAGGGCAACGAGATCGTCATCTCCCAGGGCGACCTCGGGGACTCCAGCACCTTCGCTCACGAGGTCGGCCACTACCTGGGGCTGGCGCACACGTGGGAGGAGGGCGGCAGCGTGGACCCAGTGACGGGCAGCACGATGCCGAAGGCGGCGATGTGGGACTTGTTCTACCAGCCAGGCGCCGGCGCGGGCACGTACTTCACCAGCCAGGCGGCCGCCGCGCCGTTCGAGGCGACGCTCGCGCTCATCCACCAGAGCGCCGGCGGGAGCGAGACCTGCAGCGCGGCCGTGAGTGGCTTCGTCACGTGCACGATCGGCGGCGTGAGCTTCGACACGGACGATCCGCTCGGCAGGGCGCGCGGGCTCGGGTTCAGGACGACGGTGGGCGGGGTCACCAGGTACGGCAGCAACGCGATGTCGTACTGGAGCAAGGGCGACGTGCCCGGGATCAGCGACTCGCAGCTCGCGAAGGCGCGAAGGTACCTGCGGTGGAACGTGCCGTTCAAGAACACTTCCTACATCGGCGGGCAACCGGGCGGTCCGCTCGATGGCTTCAGGGGCGACCGGCCCAAGCTCGGGCAGTGGCGCAGCCGGGCCCCGAGCCACCGGCTGGACTTCGACCACGATGGGCTGCGTGACTTGGCCGTCTATGTGCCGCCGACGACCGCGGCCGGCACCGGAACGTGGAAGATTCGCAAGAGCTCGACGGGCTACAGCGCCGCCGGGGAGTGGTCGATCGCGTTTGGCAAGGTGGGCGACGTGCCGGTGCCCGCCGACTACAACCAGGATGGAGTGACCGATCTGGCGGTGTTTCGCGGGGGCGGCCCCTCCGGCACGGATCCGTACGACCAGGCGGCGTGGTGGCGGTACTGTCTGTCGGTCGTGTCGGGCGGCGCCGTGACGCACGACTGCACGAACGCGGAGACCTCGGGGCGTGAGTTCGGGCGCCGCGACGACGTGCCGCTGCCGGGGCTCGACATGGACGGGCTCGGGAGCCCCACCGTGGCGGTCTGGCGGGGGTCGACGGAGCAGTGGTTCTGGGGTCCGCCGACCGGCACCTCGTACAACGTGCGCAAGGTGGCGGGGTGGGGCAGCGAAGGGTGGGTGCCCATGCCGGGCCTGTACGACGACGACGAGAAGACTGATCTGGTGGTGTCCGACAGTGGGATGCGCACCCACTTGCTGTTGTCTTCGTCGTCGTGGAGCTCCCCCGGCCTCTGGCGATCGTCGCCAGATCTGGGCATCCCGCTGCCCGGCGGCACCCAGACGCGCATGGTGTCGGGCGTGCCGAAGCAGCGGTCGATGCTGACGTTCTGGCTGCCGGGGACGTGGAGCTTTCGCATCTTCCCCACGCCCGACACCTCGGCGACGTACCATGACTGCTTGTGGGGCGACCCGACCGACAGCCTCGTGGTCGGCCTCGCGCCGATGGGGACAGACCCGCGCACGCCGTTCGGTGTCGTGCGCTCGACGACGTCGGGGGCGCCGGGGACGCTGTACCTGCGCGGCTCCACCGCGGCGACGCCCTGCTCGTCGACGATGGCGAGCACGGGCGTCGAGGCGCCTCCGAGCACGCTGCCGAGCGCGGTGGGCGACATGACGGGTGATGGGCTGCCCGAGCTGCTGCTCGTCCACCCGACGCTCGAGAACGTCCGCTATTGCGCCTCGCCCACCTACACGAGCTGCACCCTCGTCACCCTCACGACCGGCCCCGCCGGTCAGCTTCTCTTAGATCACTGGAGGAAATCATGAACACTCACACCCCCCACACCACCGACCTCAGCCGCCGCCGCCACACCGCCGCCCTCCTCACCGCGCTGGCGCTCGTCGCCATCGGCGCGTGCGCGACCGAGCGCGATGACGTCAAGCCTGACAACACGCTCGTCGCCGCGGCAGGCAGCGCCGGCACGGCGGCCGGGGCGAGCGGCGCTCCGAGCGGAGCCGCCGGGGCAGCAGGCGAAGCCGGCGCTTCGGGCCAGGGTGGCGGCGGCGCGCCCGCCGTCGAC
>JADLFU010000080.1 GCA_020849655.1 Polyangiaceae bacterium
CTGCGCCTCGAACGACGCGATGGTGGAGCGCAAGACCGCGATGAGCGCGTCACGCTCGGTCAGCTCCTTGCGGAGGACGTCGACATCGTTCGAGGTGTTCACTTGCGCGCTCAACGGGTCCGCGCGTCAGACGAGACAGCGCCCAGAACCTTCGACGAAAGTTGAGAAATCGACGCATCAATGCAGGCGTTTGGGGACCTCGTTCGCCCGCGTCGCCAGTCCCGCGAAGATCGCGTCGAAGTGGCTCTCGCTCACCAACACACTGGTGTCGCCAGCAGCCGCTGGCAGGGGGATCTCGAAGAGCCCGCGGTCGAGGCGCTCGTACCAAAGCACCACGCCTGTTCCGTCCCACGTGAGCACCCTCACGGACTGTCGACGCTTGCCGAAGAAGACGAACAGCGCCTTCGACCTCGGCTCCCGCGCCATGCGCTCGCGCACGAGTCCGCCGAGACGTTCGAACCCCAGCCTCATGTCCACGGGCTCCACCGCCACGAACACCTCGACGCCCTGCGGGATCACGACTCGCTCCCGAGCGCGTCGACGACCGCGCGCAGCAGCTTCGCGTCGAAGCCTCGCTCGACCTGCACGCGCGCGCCGCCGACCTCCACGAACAGATGGCCGCGCGCCTCGGCGGGCGCCACCTCGAGCCGTACGAAGCCGACGCCGACGCGATCATCGACCTGCTCTTGCCACCCTCTTCCGCGCGCCTCGAAACTGAAGAGGTCGCTTCGCTTCGCTTCCTTGGCAGGGAGGGCGGCGCCTCCTCGACAGTGTAAGCGCTGCATGCATCTCCCCGCGTCGCTGCGCGCATGGGAGGACGTCAAGCGATGCCTCCCGGTATGAAGAGCTCTCGCCCTGCGCGCCCGATCGCTCACGGACCCGTCGCGCCGCCCGGGTGCGGCACGATCCCCAGCCGTGAGCCGATGCCCATCACCCACACTGCATCGTCGCACCAGTCGCTGATGCCCATCGCGCCCCGCCTGGCCGCCTCGCGGCACGCCGATGCCATCGTCGGCCCGACGCGCCCGCAGTCCGCGATGCCCATCGCGCCCCGCCTGGCCGCCTCGCGGCACGCCGATGCCATCGTCGGCCCGACGCGCCCGCAGTCCGCGATGCCCATCGCCTCGCGCCCGCAGCGTATTCACTGATGATGTCGTTCCCGCCGCCTGTCGAGGCGCCAACACGTAGCGTCAGCGGCACCAGCTGCGAACACGCCTACTTCGCAGCACCAGATGGCACGCCCACTTTCGAATCCCCCTGGCCTCACTCGCCCCGGGCTGCCTTGATCCTGGACGCCCCGGGACGTACGCTGCGCGGCCCTCCATGGCCGCCCTTCTCCCCGACTCCTCGCTCGACGCGATCCTCGCCGTGCAGCTCACGGTCGCGTGGGCGGGTGAGACCTACTTCGCGGGCCAGGGGATCTCCGAGGTCCTCTCGTGCCAGGAGGCGAAGCAAGAGTCCACGCGCGGCGACGGCAACGTCCCGGGGAGAAATCGATGAAGGCGTTTCGGGCGTTCCAGTGCGGTAGGTGCGGAGACGAGGTCGAGCTGCGGTCTTGTCTGGGGCGCACGCGCGAGGTCGGCGTCGGCGTGGTCCTGCCGCTCCCCGACGACGCGCGGGTGGCGACGCGCCGCGGGTGCGGCGAGACGTGGTCGACCGCAGAGGAGGCTGCCGAGCTCGACGCGCTCCAGGCCCCCGCCTTCGGCGCGTGGCAGGCCGCGCATTGCAAGGAGGTGGTCGCTCGCACCCAGGCGACGCATCCCGGCCCCACGCCGCGAGAGATCGAGCGCGCGTGCGGCGTGACCGCGACCCACCTCTCGCACGTGCTGTCGGGGCGAGGGGGGGCGAACGCGACGCTGACTCGCCTGCTCGAGGTAACCTCACTTTCGCTGTTCGGGTACGAGCGCCAGCGTGACGGCAGGTCGCGGGAGGACGCCATGCGGCCGTTCTCCGCGCCGTGTGTCTCGCCCGCGCGCCGCCTCGCGGCTGGGCTCCCCCACGCTCGTGGTCGGCGATCGCCCGAGCTACACGAACCACACGAACCAGCACGCGGGGCTGTTGCCGCGCCCGCGCGGCCTCAACCTGAAGCGAACGACTCGGTGAGAAGAGAGCGTCCCATGCCCGGAAATCGATGATGCACCACCTCCACGTCACGAACTTCGGTCCGATCCACGACGGAACCGTCGAGTTCGGTGACTTGACCGTCCTCGTGGGGCAGCAGGCGACGGGGAAGAGCCTCCTTCTCCAGGCATCATTCCGGGCTCGAGTTGAAGGTGCTTCACGACTCCAAACGTGGCGTCTATCCCCAGCGCACGGACTCCTTCCTTCGCCTCGTCACCCGAATCTGTGGGTGACCCAGGCGGGCTCCGGGAGCTTCCCCATCGCATGAGACAAGGCCACATGCGCGATCGTGGTGGTGCGGAGTCCGATGCCTGAGATGGCGCCGGAGGCGATGGAGGCCCTCGCCTCCAGTGTTCGACGCCTGCGCACGTTGCTGGAGGGCGATCTCGCGAGCCAGCTCGAGAGGCGCCTTCGCCTGTCGGTGCCCAGAGCGCGCGCCGGCCTCGGGGAGCAGGAGGCGAGGCTGCGCGCTCGCCTGGAGAGCTGGCTCGCCGAGAGAGAGCGCGCGCACGGTGCGTCGTCGCGCGCCGGGGCCGCGTTCGACGCGCGGGCCCTTGCGGTGTCCGAGCTCGGGGCGAGCTGGCTGCACCGGCTCGTGCTGTTGCGACAGCTCGAAGCGTGCGGCATCTCCCGCCCGACAGTGTTGACCGGCGGGTGGCGCAGCAAAGGCTACCTCGAGCTGCGGAGCCACGCCCCGGCGCTCACCGACGGGCAAGGCGACAGCGGCCACGAAGGGCTCGACGTGTTGTTGCGGCTCGTGTTCGACGAGCTGTCCGTCGAGCTGCCGGGCCTGTACGGTGAGCATCCCCTCGACCGGACCATCAGCCTCTCGCCCGGCGCGCTCCGCGAGCTCGTGACGGCGCTCGACGCGCCCGCGCTCGCCACCGCCTGGCACGACGACACGACCCTCGGCTGGGTCTACCAGTTCTGGAACGATCCCGACCGCGAGGCGATCGATCGGCGCGTCGGGCCGCGGGGCAAGGTGAGCGTCCACGAGGTGGCCGCGAAGACGCAGCTGTTCACCGAGCGGTACATGGTCGACTGGCTGCTGCAGAACAGCCTGGGCCGCGTCGCGCTCGCCCTCTCTCGGGCGCGAGGCGAAGCCGGGCAAGGGATGGCGCCGCCGTCGTGGCCGATGCTCGTGCGAGGGGCGGCGGCGCTCGACGGCGAGCTGCCAAGGCAGCTGTCGGAGCTGCGCGTGCTCGATCCTGCGTGCGGCAGCGGACACTTCCTCGCCGGTGCCTTCGACTTGCTCGTGCCGCTGTACCGCGAGGAGGCGCGTGACCGCGGCGTCGAGCTGTCGGAAGAGGAGATCGCCGACAGCATCATTCGTCACAATCTTCACGGTGTCGACATCGACCCGCGCGCCGTGCAGATCGCCGCGGCTGTGCTGTTTCTGAAGGCGCGGAGGCTTGCGCCACGCGCGCCCATCCCCCCGATGAACCTGGTGGCGGCCACCTTCGATCTCGACGGCCTCGCGCCAGCCGAGCGCTCTCTCGTCGGCGTGCGGGGCAGCTTGACGCGGCTTCAGCCGCTCGCCGACGACGACGCGGCCGCCGCGCGCGAGCAGATCGTGGCAGGGCAGGGTGGCGCAGGCGATCTCGGCGTGCGCTTCGACGGCGCGCAGCTGCCCGCGGGCCTCCGGCTTCGACACATGCTGGTCGAGGGGCGCTACGACGTCGTCGTGTTCAACCCGCCGTACCTCGCGGTCTCGAAGATCGATCTGCCAGGTGACGCGCTGACCGAAGCGTTCGGCGACAGCCCCGATCTCGTCGCCGCCTTCGTCGAGCGGGCGCTCGAGCTGTGCAAACCGAACGGCCTCATCGCCTTCGTGGCGCTGTCGAACTGGATGTTCCTCGGCTCGTTTCGCGCCACCCGGGCGCGCGTGCTCGCCGGCCACTTGCACCTCGTCGCCGATCTCGGGCGGGGCGCGTTTCGCCACGCGTCCGCGCTGATCCAGACCGCGATGGTCGTCGCGTCGCCGAGGCCGCAGCCTGGGCGCCCGTCGCTCGGCGCGAGGATCGCGAGCCGCGACACTGGGTCGCCGCGACAGACTGCCGAGCTCGCGGCCGCGCTCGCCCGCGAGGAGCGCTACGAGCGCTTCGATCCAGGTGTGTTCGCCAGCGTCGAGGGGGCGCCGCTGCTGTTCTGGCTGGATCCCGGGCCCCTCGCTCGGTACGCCGCGCTCTCGAAGGTAGGCGACGTCGCCGCGTGCCAGGGGGGCATCGCGACGGGAGACAACGAGCGGTTCGTCCGCGCGATCTGGGAGGTGCCGCACACTGTCGCGTGCGCCGCCGCGACAGGGGGCGACGGCGCGCTCGTGCCGTACCTGAAGGGCGCAGATGGACGCGCGTGGATGGAGCCCTACCGGTGGCTCGTCCGCGCGGGGCGCGGCGGCGTCGAGCTCGGCCTGTCCGCGCCGGCCGCGCGCCCCCAGCGCGCGTCGTCCCTCGGCGTCGCCTACACGACGATCGGAGACCGCTTCGGGGCGCGGCTGCACACTGTCACGAGCGTGCGCGACGTGTCGGGGGCCTCGGTGTTCGCGGGCCCGACGGTGGACGCCGACGCGCTCGTCTGCGCGCTGAACCGAACGACCGTCCGGGAGCTCGCCTCCGCGCTGAACCCGACGGTGAACTTTCAAGCGGGGGACGTGCGGCGCCTGCCCTTCGAGCCGGTCGAAGGCGCGCGAGAGATCGTCGCCGCGCTGCGCATGGCCTTCGAGGAGCACGAGCGCGCGAACGAGCTGTCCATCGACTATCAAGCCCCCGGCCCGAGCGCATGGGAGGCCGCGCAACAGTGGGCACAGGCGGCCGTCGACCGCCCCGCCGGCCTGCCGCTCTCACCTCCGAGCTTCGATCGAGAGCCTCCCAGCGCGTGGGCGATCGTCTCCCACGCGCTGGGCGTCGCGCTCGGGCGCTTCGATTCGCGGGGTGGCGTCGCGACCTCACCGATGGGCCTCCCCGACGGCATCCTCTGGCTCGGCCCGAGCGCGCCCGCCCTCGACCACGACGCCTGCGCCCTCCTGCGGGAGGCGTGGCGACACCACGGCGCGGAGCTGGGGGGCGAGGCCGACCTCGGCGCGTACCTCCGCAAGCGCTTCTTCGCCCTCCACCAGCGCGACTACGACGCGCGGCCGATTCACTTGCCGCTGTCGTCTGCCAGGCGGTCGTATGTGGCATTTGTGTGCATCCATCGCTGGGCCTCCGACACGCTGTCGGTGCTGCGGGCAGAGCACGTGATGCCAGAGAAGCGGCGCCTCGAGGGCGAGCTCATCGACTTGCGCGACGCACGACGCGCGGGCGAAAAGGGAGCGAGCGGGCGGCGCATCGCCGAGGTGGAGGGCTTGCTCGCGGAGCTGGAGGAGTTTCTCTCGGCGGTGACGGAGGTGGCCGAGCGGGGGCCGCCGCCGCCCGACGGCAACGCCGCGCGCCGCGAGGTCGACGCGCGCTTCGTGCTGGATCTCGACGACGGGGTCCGGGTGAACAGCGCCGCCCTCTGGCCGCTCCTCGACCCGCAGTGGAAGGAGCCGAAGAAGTGGTGGAAGGCGATCGCCAGCGGGGCGGGGAGGCGAGAGCAAGACTGGTCGCAGGTGGCGGCGAGGTACTTTCCGTCGCGCGTGCGCGAGCGGTGCCGAGCCGACGCGTCGCTCGCCGCGGCGCACAGGTGTCTCTGGGCGCTGCACCCCGCGACGGCGCACGCGTGGGAGGTGCGCCTCGGGCGCGAGCGTGGCGCCGCCTTCACGATCGACGAGCCCGGCGCGGACCTTGCGCGCTCGAGGGTCCGCGCCGAGGGCCAGGGGAGCCTCTTCGTCGAGCGATCGGGTGCAGGCTCGCTCGGCGGCGGGCACGACGACTGACATGGCCAGGGTCCTCGGCAGTCGCGTCGAGAACACCCGCGCGTCCGACGTCGGCCTCGGACAGGCCCGGTAGGGGTTCTGTCCGTCACAGAAGAGCGGCTCCCAAGGCACCTACTCCGCCGGCCTCCCCGGGCCGAGGCTGTCGAGACGGACACGGACGATGGTGCTGGCCGACGGCGCGGGCAAGATGGTGGGCCCGACCACGCCCACCATGATCTCGTCGCACGTCAGCGCGACCGCCCCGAGCCACGACCACCGTTGCGTCGGAGGTTCGAAGCCCGTCGACTCGAGCGTCCAGTTGCGCCCATCGGTGAGTCTGACGAGGAAGAGCGCCTGGTAGCGGGTGCCGTCGGGCTTGTCGGCCTCGAGCAGGCGTGCCGCGTGCCCACAGTAGACGGCGTAGTCCGTGGCATAGACGCCGGGATCACGTGTGAGCTGGCGCGGGTCCACGGGGGCTCCCTTCTCGCCGTACTTGGCGGTCACCAGGTAGCGGTGTGTGAAAGGGATCGACAGATCGCTGGGGGCCGACGCGTCCCCGAAGCCATTCTCGAGCCACACCATGTCCTTCCCGTCGGTCGCGAAGCTCGACGCCGCCTTCGTACCGGGGTCAGGCTCCACACGCCAGGGCTCCTGCGGCCCCGGCGCCACCCAGCGAAAGATCGCCGTCGTCCGCCCTGCGCCAAACCGGTTGAAGAAGATCGCGTCTGGCCCGACGACCGGCGAGCCACCGTTGTAGGGCTGTGGGGACCCGGAGGGGGAGATCATGAACGTGAATTTCGGGCCGATTCGCCGAGCGTCGCCTCCGACACGTCCACTACCCGAACTGTGCCTCAGCAGTGTTAGTAATGTTGTCTACAGCCGGGAGCGGCAGAGGTTGTGGGCACACCTCCCCC
>JADLFU010000081.1 GCA_020849655.1 Polyangiaceae bacterium
GGCGCGACGGGGTGTAGCATCGCGGCCCACTTCGGAGGGCACCCGATGTTCCGCTCGTTCGTGCGCGGTTCCGCGCTCGCATGCGCTTTCGCTGCGATCGCCGTGGCCGATGAACCCAAGCAGCGCGCTCCGTCGCCCGAGGCGAAGGGCGAGGTCTACGAGGCGAAGGCCGCCGACGGTCTCGCGTACCAGTACTTCGTGCCGAAGGACTACGACAAGCAGAAGGGCACGAACCTCGTGGTCATCCTGCATGGGTCGAACCTCGATCGGCGCTGGGGGTTCGCGAACCATCCCGCCGGCGAGTTCTGCGCGCAGGACATCGTCGTCTGCCCCGACGGCACGCGCGCGAACGCTTCGGGCACGTTCAACTTCATGCAGGCCGACAAGGACACCGGCCGCCTGCACGCGTTGCATCTCGAGCTGCGGAAGGTCTTCAACGTCAAAGAGACCTACGTGTACGGCCACAGCCAGGGGTCGTTCTTCGCGCAGTACTACGCGGGTCAGTACCCCGACTTCGTGAACGGCGTCGTCGGCCAGGCGAGCGGGACGTGGATCGGCACGACGCTGTCGAAGAAGCACCATCACATCGCGATCGCGCTGATGCACGGCACCGCGGATCCGGTGGTGCCGTACGGACAGAGCGTCGCGGCGATCGCCGAGTACGAGAAGGCCGACTATCCGAACTGCCGGCTGCGCTCGCTGATCGGGTGGAACCACTGGCCCGACTGGAACCAAGCGCAGCAGCAGATCTGGTACTGCGTCGGCACGGCGTCGAAGGACTCGGTGCGCGCCGAAGCCGCGTTCGACGCATTGATGGACGTGAAGGACGGCGCCGACGAGGTCGCGCGCTACTTCGTCGCGCGCCGCGTGCTCGGCGAGACGTTCTGCACGCCCGCGCACAAAGAGAAGGCACGCGCCGTGATCGCCCGCGTCGAACGGCTCGCCGGCGCGCACGTCGCCGCGCGCGAGAAGGCCGCGAAGGACAAGAGCGCGTGGAAGCTCGAATCGGCTCCGGCGTGGATCGGCCATTCCCGCCGGTTCCTGCGCGAGTACCAGGGCGTCCCCGCGTGCGAGACGTATCGGAAGTCGCTCGCCGACCGCGTGGAGGAACACGTCGGCCAAGCGCAGCGCGCGTGGCAGGAGTACCAGAAGTTCCTCGAGAAGGACCCGCAGCGCGCGTTCGCCGAAGGCATCGATCTGGTCGCGAAGGCGTTCCTCGCCGACGGCTACGTCAACGAGGAGTTCCTGACCGCTCTGAAGGGCATGAAGGGCGACGCGAAGAAGCTGAAGATCCCCGCGACGACGCTGAAGCTCTACGACAAGTCGATCCCGCCCTACGAGCAGGCGCTGAAGAAGGGCGACGACGAGTTCGAGAAGGTCGAGAAGTCCGCCGGAGCGTGACCGACCTCAGCCCCTCGTCGCGACGAACAGCATGCGCGGACTCGAGTCCGCATCGAACGCGCTGCCCGCGTAATCGCCATACGTGCGGATCTCGGTGAAGCCCGCGTCGCAGAGCCACGTCGTGCCTTCGGCGAGGTCGAGGATGCGCACGCTCTCGAAGCGTCGTTCGACGCGGCCGGTGCCGTCGTGTTCCTCGACGTGTTTCTCCAGGCGCTTCGTCGCGGCGTCGTAGCGGCGGGTCTCGCGCACGACCGAGCGCTCGAGCTTCGTCTCCGACGCCGCCACCAGGTTGCGGACGATCAGCGGACCGTTGAACAAATCGAGCACGTACGGATGCCCGGGTTCCAGCGTCCGCGCGACCTCGCGCAGGACGGCGCGGTTGTCGTCGTCGGCTTGGAAGTACCCGAACGCCGTGAACATCTGCACGCAGCCGCGGAACGCGCGGTCGCGGAACGGCAGCGACCGCATCGACGCCCTCGTGAATCGCGCCGGCCGGGCGTCGGACGCGAAGCGGGCTCGCGCGTGCCGCAGGAGATCGGCCGACAAGTCGAGCCCGACGACGGAGAACCCCCGGCGCGCCAGCGCGATCCCGTGCCTGCCGGCCCCGCAACAGAGGTCCAGCAGGCGTCCCCCCGGCTCGAACAGCCGCCGGTCGGCCATCCAGGCGACCGTCGCCTCGGCCTCGGCGTCGGTCCGGTGCTGGTAACGCGTCAGGTAACTCGCGTCGAACGCGCGGCCGAACCACGGCGGGGGGTCGGAATCGGCCACGGCATCCTCGACGGGCTGGGAAATCTCCCTCCCATCTGAAAAAGCACGGAACCTGGGCGCCAGCGACTGCAACTTTCTTCCACCAGGATCGCGTGACCCCGAGCTTCATTGAAAAAGGTTTGCGATCCTGGCGGTTGCGGGGCACAACCCAGGCGGGCGCGAGCGGTTCTTCGGAACCGGTCCTCGCGCCCGCGGTGTCGAGACCCGTCTCGACGCGGTGCCCGGTGTAACCCTTGGATGGCTGGCCTTGGATGGTTGGCCTTGGATGGCTGGATGGCGCGCAGGCGTCATCGGCCTCGCATTGGATCGCTCTTTCTCTCTCCCCCCGTTCCCGCTTCGTACCCCGGAGGATTCCCGCTGATGA
>JADLFU010000082.1 GCA_020849655.1 Polyangiaceae bacterium
GCCCCCGCCGGCCCCGGCCGCCGCGCCTCCCCCCGCCACGCGCCCGACAACCTCCAGCGAGCCCTCGCCCACGCCGTCGACTCCTCCCTCCGCTCCCGCGCCATCGGCCTCGCGCCCTCTTGCCCCTCCGCGCGCACAGCAAGCACGCTCGGCCCCGAGCGCGCGCCCGTCAGCCGCCCCCACGCCGCCGACGGCCGCCACTGTCAACGTGTTCGAGTGAGCCACCGCCCGAGAGAGAGCGCCACGAGCGCGAGCACCGCCGGCAGGGCGGAGGCCGGTGACGCCGCCCCCGCCTCGCATCCGCCCGGCTCGCTCGGGGCCTGCTCGAGGACGCACGCGCCCGACGACGAGCACCGGTGCCCGGGCGCGCAGTCTCGGCCGCTCTCACACCCCCCGAGGCAGGCACCCTCCGCGCAGCGGTAGGCGCCGCAGCTCGCCTGGGCGCCCGACGGATCGAGCACGGAGAGCCCGTCTCCGGCGCACACGCTTGAAAACTCACGCACTTGACACTCCCCCTGCACGCAGCGGTGCGTCGCTCGACAGTCACGATCGTCGACGCAAGTGAGGAGGCACGCGCCGCGACAGACCAGCCCGCCCGCGCAGTCGGCGGCGAGCGCGACGCACGCCCCCGCGCCGTCACATCGCAGGGCGCGCGCCCGCTCGCCGTCGCACCCCGGCGGGCCGCAGCTCAGCGCTGCACTGTGAAAGGCGCACGATCCCTGGCCGTCGCAGGCGCCGGTGTGCCCACAGCTCGCGGCCGACGACGCCGCGCACTCGTCGTCCGGGTCCCGCCCCGCAGCGACCGCGCCGCAGCGGCCGTCGCCGAGCGCGTCGCCGCGGCGAGCGTCGCTGCACGCGGCGCACGCGCCCTTGCACTCCGACTCGCAGCAGACCCCGTCGACGCACGCGCCCGACTCGCAGGCGGACGACAGCTCACAGGCGGCGCCGCGCGGGAGGAGCCGGGCCACCTCCGCGACGCGCGTGGGGCCGTTGTCGTCGACGCCGCCGAGCACGAGCACGCTGCCGTCCGCCAGCGAGAGCGCGACAGGCGCGCTGTGCGCGCGGGTCATGGAGGGGAACGACACGAACGCGCCGCCACCGCGCGACACCTCTGCGCTCGCCAGGAACCCCTTGCCCATCCCCCCGACGACGAGCACCCGGTCGGCGCCGAGCGCCGCCGCAGCGGCCAGGTACCTCGCCTCCTGGAGCGGGGGCGCCAGCGACCACTCACCTGTCACCGGATCGAAGCGCTCCACGGAGGCGAGCGCGTCGGCGCCCGCGCGCCCGCCGATCACTCGGACAGCCCCGCTCGGCTCGCGCACGGCGGCGTGATCGGCGCGCGCGCTCGACAGCGGCGCCACGATTTCCCACGCACCGGAGGACGGCGACCACACCTCCGCGGTCGCGGTCGGGAGCGTCTCGGCCTTCGTCGCGAACCCTCCGGCCACCAGCACCCGTCCATCGGCCAGCGCGACGGCCACATGCTTGGCGCGGGGCCAGTGCATCGGCGGCAGCTGCGCCCAGGCGTCGGTCGACGGATCGTACAGCGACGCGGTCGCAGTCGGGCCGCTCGTGCCGTCCACGTACCCACCGCACACGAGCACCCGGCCGTCCGCGAGCGCCACGGCGGTGTGGCCCCATCGCTTGCCGAGCGGGCTCGTCGAGGGCTCGAGCGTGGCCTGTCCGCACTCGTCGCCCGTCAACCGGAGCGACGCCGTCGGCGTCGGCGTCACGCCGGCGGTCGTCCCGCCCGCGAGCAGCACCGCGCCGTCCAACAGGCGCGTCGCGGTCAGGCCGACGCGGGGCTCCGGGAGCGATGCGTGCGCGCAGGTCGTCCCGACCGCGACGTCGAGCAGCTCGACCGACGCGAGCGGATCCTTCGCCCCGTACCCCCCGGCGAGCAGCACCTTGCCGGGCCCGATCTCCGCCAGCCCCATGCGGTCTCGAAACGTCTCGAGCGTGAAGGCGCGCCAGCTCGGCATCCGGCCCGCACGATACCCGCAACGAGACCGAGCGGGACGTTGAGCTGCGCCCCGCCACCTGATACGGGTCGAGGGATGAGGAGGATCGCCGCCGTCGTCGGGCTGTGTCTGGTCGCTGTCGCCTGCACCACCAGCGACGGCGACGAGGGCTCGTCCTCCCAGGCCGCCTCCCGCGGGGGTCGCGGCGGCACACAGCAGGGCGGCGCGCCGGCCGCTGGGTCCGCGGGGAGTTCGGGTAAGCCCTCCGCGGGCGCTTCCGGAAACAGCTCCGCGGGCGCTGCCGGCAACAACTCCGCGGGCGCCTCGGGCAGCAACTCCGCGGGTTCCTCGGGCAACGACTCCGCCGGCGCCTCGGGCAACAACTCCACGGGCGGCGCAGGCAACAGCTCCGCCGGCGCCTCGGGCAACAACTCCACGGGCGGCGCAGGCAACAGCTCCGCGGGCGGCGCAGGCAACAGCTCCGGAGGCAACAGCCCGGGAGGCGCCGCAGGCGCCTGCTCGCCCCCGACCGCGCTCGCGTGGACCGCCACCGAGGAGCTGAACATGGACGACCCGGTCGCGGCCGTCCTGGGCGACCGGCTCCATGTGTTCGGGGCGACCGCGCACGCCGTGTGGTCGGCGGCCGCGCCCACCTGGAAGCCGCTCGCGAAGCTGCCAGGCTTCGTCGACGGGGTCGTCACCCATGAGGGCAGGATCGTGCTCGCGGCGGGCGCGACGCTGCTCGTCTCCGACGCGACGGGCGAGGCGTTCACGGCCGGGCTGACGCTGCCCAATCCGCGCAGCGTCCGGCTGTTCTCCACCCCGCTCGGCGTGGCGCGCATCGGGCGCCTCTCCAAGGACTGCAAGGCAGACTTGTTGGATCTGGCGGCTGGCGTCGCTCGCCCGCTGCCGGACGTGCCGTTCAAGCTCACCTGCGGCGACGGCGCGGCCGCGGTGGGCGCGACGCTCTATGTGACCGGAGACGACGATCTGTCGACGACCCGGCTGGTCACGCTCGACCTCTCGGCCGCGACCCCGTCGTGGACGCCCGGTCCCTCCCTGTCACCGCGGATGGCCGGCGCGACGCTCGTCCGGGTCGGCGGCGCGCTCTGGCGCGTCGGCGGCACGTTCGGCGCGCTCGGGACGGACACGAGCGCCGTGTTCGAGCTCTCGGCCGCCCGATGGTGCGAGGGGCCCGCGTTGCCGCGGGCGCTGACGTGGCCGCAGGTCGCGCTGCTCGGCGGCGAGGTGGTGCTGCTGGGGGGACACTCCGGCCTCAGCTCGTCCCACCACGTCGGGCGCGCGCCCCTGGGACCGCTCCCGTGAGCGACACGAGATCCCACGCGTCACCGTCGCGGCGAGGGAGCAAGGTGACGTCCGCGTTGCTGGTCGCGCACCCCAGGATCTCCGTCCTCCCTCTCGACGGGCGCGAGGTCGCCGTCGGGCGCGCCGAGCTGGGCACCGCAGACGAGGAGGTGTCGTCTCGCCACGCGACGCTCACGAGAGCGGGCGACGGCCACGCGCTCGTCGATCTTCGCTCGCGCAACGGCACCTTCGTCAACGGCGCGCGCCTCGAGGCCGAGCGCCCGATGCCGCTCGTCGACGGCGACATCGTCCGGATGGGGTCGACCCTCGCGGTGTTCCGCGAGGGCGACCGCGCAGACCCTGCCCCACCACCGGATGGACACGGCGGGCCGTTCGGGCAGGGGGACCTCGAGCTGCAACTGCGGGCGATCTCGAGGCGCAGGAGAGTGAGCTTCGTGCTGGTGCAGGGGGAGACGGGCAGCGGCAAGGAGAGCGCAGCGCGGCAGGTCGGCGCGCGCCTGCGCCCGCGTGGCCCGCTGCTCGTGACGAACCTCGCGCAGCTCGCGCCGGGCAGCTTCCAGTCGCAGCTGTTCGGTCACGCGAGGGGCGCGTTCACTTCCGCGGTCGCGCCGCATCGAGGGCTGTTGGTCGACGCCGGCGAGGGCGCCCTCGTGCTCGACGAGCTGACAGAGATCCCGCTCGAGCACCAGGCCGCGCTCTTGCGCGCGCTCGAGAACTCCGAGATCACCCCGGTCGGCGGCGCGCCCCGGCGGCACGCGGCGCTCGTCATCGGCACGACGAACCGCGATCTCCCAGCCGCCGTCGCGTCGGGCGCGCTGCGCGCCGACCTCGCCGCGCGCCTGAGCATGGCCGCGATCACGGTCGCGCCGCTCCGCGCGCGCGCGGAGGACATCCCGTCGATCGCGGGGGCGCTCGTCGCGCGCGACGGGCTCGCGCTCGACGCGGAGGTCGAGGCGATGGAGCACCTGATGCGCTTGCCCCTGCTGGACAACGCCCGCGGCCTCGCCCGCGTGCTGTCGACGGCCGTGGGTGACGGCGGGCGCCTGCGACAGCGCGACGTGGAGCGCGTCGCGGGCGCGCCCCCGCCGCTCGATCTCTCCCGCGTGCACGCGGGCGCCTACGCGTCCGACCGACAGCTCGCGCGCGCGGCGGGCGTCTCGCGTCGCCAGGCGATGAAGAAGAAGCGCGCGACGCCGTGAGCGTGCGCGTGGCCACCCCGCTCACGCGAAGTGCGCATCCAGGCTGAAGTACCGCTCGCCCGTGTCACACAGCACCGTCGCCACGACCGCGTCGGGCCCGAGCTCGCGCGCGAGATCGAGCGCCACCTTCACGTTCGCCCCGGCGCTGATCCCCACGAGCAACCCCTCCTGCCGGGCGAGCGCGAGCTTCGTGTCGTACGCGTCGCGATCGGAGACGAGCCGCACCTCGTCGACGACGTCGGCGCGGTAGTTGGCAGGCACGAAGCCCGCGGCGATGCCCTGGATCTTGCTCGGCCCGCGCTCCCCCCGCGACAGCGTCGCCGACGACTCGGGCTCGACCGCGACGACGCGCGCGCGCGGCCGCTCCGCCTTCAGCACGGCGCCGACGCCGCTCACCGTCCCGCCCGTGCCGACCGCCGCGACGAACGCGGAGACCTCGGTCGGCCCGAGCGCGTGCAACAGCTCGCGCGCCGTCGCGTGCGCGTGCGCGTCGGGGTTGGCGCGGTTGTCGAACTGCGCGGGGACGAACGCGCCCGGCGTCTCCCGCGCCAGCCGGGACGCCTCGGCGATCGCGCCCTCCATCTGGCGCTCCGGCTCGGTGAGCACCACCTCCGCGCCATACGCCGCGAGCAGCTGGCGACGCTCGAGCGACATCGACGCGGGCATCGTCAGCACGCAGCGGTAGCCCTTCGACGCGCACACGATCGCGAGGCCGATCCCGGTGTTGCCGCTCGTCGGCTCGATGACCACGCCGCCGGGGCGAAGCGCGCCGCGGCGCTCGGCGTCCTCGATCATCGCGAGCGCGACGCGATCCTTCACCGAGCCGCCGGGGTTCATCTGCTCGCACTTGGCGACGACGCGCCCCCTCGGGGCCTCGCGCGACAGGCGCGTGATCTCGACGAGCGGCGTGTCGCCGACGAGATCGAGGACGTGGCCGACGACGAGCGCGGAGCGCGGGAGCGGGGGGAGCACGGCGCGTGCTTACGGTCGCGGAGGCGACGCGTCGACCCCGAGCGGACGCGCGCGCGGTGCCCGAGGCCGGCGCGCGTCAGCCCGGCGGATGGAAGGTGTCCTTCGACCCAGAGCAGTTGCTCATCGCCTGCATCGTGCTGATCGGCTGGTAGTACCAGGCCTCCCCGCACTGGTTGCCGGAGGCCACACCGCTCGCAGCTCCCGGTCGTGCCGGTCGGGTCGCACGGCGAGTCGGAGTATCCGCTGGCGCAACCAGCCATGAGGGCGGCCTTCGTGTAGCCGGCGCCGTAGTAGTCGCCGCAGACGCCGGCCATCTGGCAGCTGCCGACGAACGGGAGGCCCTTGCACGCCTCATGGGTCGACGTGCCGCTGCCCGCGGCCCCGGCGCTGGACGATCCCGCGGTGCCGCTGCCCGCGGCGCCGCCGCTCCCCGCCGTGCTGCTACCAGCCGTGCCGCTGCCTCCGCTGCCCGCCGTCGCGCTGCCTCCGCTGCCGGCCGTTCCGCTGCCTCCGCTGCTCCCCCCGCCGCGTTGCTCCCGCCCGCGCCGACCGCGGGAGAGTCAGAGTCTCCGCCGCCACACCCCACCAGCGCGGCGGCCGCAGAGAGGCACAAGGAGACGGACGCGGCGACGAGGACCGAAGAGTGGCGGGTGGGCATGTGTGTGCCCACACTCGATGCATGGTCAAGCGCCGTCGCGCCCCGGGAGGCTGACGGCGCGGGGGCCGACGCAGTCGTGGGATCGCGGGTCAATCACCCGCGCTCGCGGGCCGCCTCGGCCGTCGACCCCCGAGCCCCCTCGTGTACCCTCCCCCCGATGCTCGCCACGCTTCGCCACGCCGACGAGGTGCTGCGCCTCGCCGTGCGCCGCGATCTCTGCGTCGCCAGGTGGACCGACACGCCCACGCCCCGCCACTTCGACGAGATCGTCCGCGCGATCGAGGAGGCGGCCCGCGCGGGCGATCGCGCGCTCTTGCTCAACGTCGTCGACGCGCCGGGAAAGCTCCCGCGCTTCACCGACGAGCTGCGCCGGGCGGGCGGCGCGATGGGCGCGAGGATGGGCCCGCTGACCGCGGCGACCGCGCACGTCGTCCTGCTCGAGGGCTTCGTCGGCACGTCCGTCAGGATGTTCCTCTCGACGCTCACGCTCCTCTCGCGCTCGGGCGGCTCGGTGTCGACGTCCGCGACCGTGGAGGACGGCGCCCGCTGGCTCGCCGACCAGCGGGGCCGTGGGCGCGGGTGGACGCCCGAGGCGATCCTCGAGGCCTACCGCGCGACGCGCTGACGGGCGCCCGCCGGACGCCGAATTGATCCCTCCGGACGCCGTCACCCCGCGTTGCCTCGGCGCGTGGCCCGCGTAGGGTGACGCGATGAGAGTGCTCATCACTGGCGCCACGGGGAAGATCGGGAGCCGCCTCGCCCGACGGCTCGCGCTGCGAGGCGACGACGTCCGCGCGCTCGTCCGCGAGCCCGCGCGGGCGAGCCTGGACGCCCCGAGGATCGAGGTCGTCCGGGGTGATCTCCGCGACCACGCGTCGCTCGACACCGCCGTCCGAGGCGTCGACGCCGTCGTTCACTGTGCAGCTGTCTACTTCGAGGGAGCGTCCTCCGACGACGGACGCGCAGTCAACGACGAGGGGACCCGGCACCTCGCCGAGGCCGCGCGCGCCGCGGGCGTCGCCCGGCTCGTGTTCACGAGCACGGGGCTGGTCTACGGGACCCGCGGCGGGCACCTCGCAAGTGAAGATGACGCGCCTGCGCCGGAGCCTGGCTACTTCGCTGGCAAGCTCGCGACCGAACACATGTTGCTTGGCATGAGCGGCCTCGACGTCTGCGTGCTGCGGCTGCCGTCTACGGAGACGGAGACGGCCACCTCGAGGAGTTCATCCCGAGGATGCGGCGCGCGCCGCCTGCGCAGCGCATCTCGATCGGGCACCACGCCGACCTCGCCCGCGCGGTCGCGCTCGTGCTCGACGCGCCCAGGCTGCCGCACCAGCTGTACGACGTGGTCGCGGACGAGGCGCCCACGCTGGCCGCCCTCTTCGCCGCCGCGGGCGCGCCGCCCCCCGATGGAAGCGCCGGTCGCCGGGTCGAGGAGGTGTTGCTCGACGGTCGACGCCTCCGCGAGGAGCTGGGCTTTCGTGCCGTGTACCCCACGCTGGGAGACGCGCTCGAGGCGCGTGCGGTGTTAACAATGTGATGCACAATAGAAGCGAGGCGGGCGGCTCGTTCGCGAGCGCGGACGGGCCGCGCAGGCGAGGCGCTCGTCACGCCCTCCCCTGCGCCTCCGCGCCGAACCGGCGCCTGATCATGGCGCCGCGCGGGGTCTGCGCTACGCACGGCCGCCACACCGACAGAGCGCGGGGATCGCGGCAGAGGGTCGCCCGGCCCTCCCGGTGCGCGCGCCAACGGGACGAAGATCACGACCATGACGAACGAGACCACGACCCCCGCCGCGGAGGTCACCTTCCCCGTGACGGGGATGACCTGCGCCTCCTGCGTGCGGCGCGTCGAGAAGGCGCTCTCCAGGGTCGAGGGCGTCCGCGAGGCCCAGGTGAACCTCGCGACCGAGACGGCGCGCGTCGCCCTCGACCCGGCGGTGGTCACCCAGGAGCACCTCCGCGCCGCGGTCGAGCGGGCGGGCTATGGCGTCGGCGCGGTGCGGGGCTGGCCGACGCCCTCCGCTCCGGCGCCGTCGCAGGGGCAGGAGCTCACGCTCGCCATCGAGGGCATGACGTGCGCCTCGTGCGTGCGGCGGGTCGAGGTCGCGCTCGCCAAGGTGCCCGGCGTCGAGGCGGCGAGCGTCAACCTCGCGACCGAGCGCGCGCACGTGACGTTCGATCCTGCCAGGCTCTCGCCCGGCGCGCTCGAGGCGGCCGTCGAGCGGGCGGGCTACCACGTCGCCCCGACGCGCCCGGAGCCGACGCCGAGCGCGCAGCCCGCGGTCGTCACCCCGGAGGCGCCTCCGCGGGACGCGCGTGAGCAGGCGCGCGACCTCGAGCTCTCGGACCTGCGCCGCAAGGCCTCCGTCAGCCTCGTGATCGGCGCCGCGATGATGGGATCGATGTACCTGCCCCTCTCGCACGCCACGACCGTCGCGCTCGCGCCGCTCCAGCTGATCGGCGCGACGATCGTGCAGGTCTGGGCGGGCGCTGGCTTCTACCGGGCGGCGTGGGCCGCGGCGCGCCACGGCGCGACGAACATGCACACGCTCGTCGCGGTCGGCACGAGCGTCGCCTACGGCCACAGCGCCTTCGTCACGCTCTGGCCGCAGCTGGCCGCCGCGTGGGGCCTGCCGGCGCACCTCTACTTCGAGTCGGCGGTCTTCATCGTCGGGCTCGTGCTCCTCGGGCGCTGGCTCGAGGCGCGCGCCAAGCGCCAGACGGGCGCGGCGATCAAGGCGCTGATGGGGCTCCGCGCGACGACCGCGCGCGTCGTCCGAGGCGAGCGCGAGGAGGACGTCCCGCTCCTCGCCGTCGTGGTCGGCGATCTGGTGCGCGTGAGGCCCGGCGAGAAGATCCCCGTCGACGGCGTCGTGACCGAGGGGCGCTCGGCGGTCGACGAGGGGATGCTCACCGGCGAGAGCCTGCCGGTCGAGAAGGCGCCCGGCGCCGCCGTCATCGGCGCGACGCTCAACAGGACCGGGACCTTCGTGTTTCGCGCGACGAAGGTCGGCGAGGACACGACGCTCGCGCAGATCGTCCGCCTCGTCGAGGACGCGCAGGGCTCGAAGGCGCCCATGCAGCGCCTCGTGGACACGATCTCGAGCTACTTCGTCCCGGCGGTGCTGGTGCTCGCGGCGCTCACCTTGGTCGGCTGGCTCGCGCTCGGCCTCGGCGTCTCGGGGGCGCTCAGCGCGACGATCGCGGTGCTGATCATCGCGTGCCCGTGCGCCCTCGGCCTCGCGACGCCGACGGCGATCATGGTGGGCACCGGCAAGGCCGCGCAGCACGGCGTGCTCATCCGCGGCGGCGAGGCGCTCGAGCAGGCGCGCCGCATCGACGCGGTCGTGCTCGACAAGACCGGCACGATCACCCGGGGCGAGCCCGCGGTCACGGAGATCATCGCTTCGAGCGGGGTCGACGAGCGGGAGCTCCTCCGGCTCGCGGCGGCCGCGGAGGTGGGCTCCGAGCACCCGCTCGGCGAGGCGATCGTCGAGCGCGCCCGGGGCGCGGGGCTCACGCTGGCGACAGCGGCGGGGTTCGAGGCGGTCTCGGGGCGCGGCATCCGGGCCACCGTCGAGGGGCGCGCCGTCGTGCTCGGCAACGCGGCCTTCATGCGCGAGTCGGGGCTCGAGGTGGGCGCGCTCGACGAGCGCGCGGAGGCGCTCGCGAAGGGGGGCGCGACGCCCATGTACGTCGGCTGGGACGGCCAGCTCGCCGGCGTCATCGCGGTCGCCGACACGATCAAGCCCGAGGCGCGCGACGCCATCGCGCAGCTCTCCGCGCTCGGCCTCGAGGTCTGGATGCTCACCGGTGACAACCGCGCGACGGCCGACGCGGTGGCGCGCGAGGTCGGGATCGCGCACGTGCTGGCGGACGTGTTGCCGAGCGAGAAGGCGGACAAGATCCGCTCGCTGCAGGCGCGAGGGAAGGTCGTCGCGATGGTCGGCGACGGCATCAACGACGCCCCCGCGCTCGCGCAGGCCGACCTGGGCGTCGCGATCGGCACCGGGACGGACGTCGCCATCGCCGCGTCCGACATCACGCTCATCGGCGGCGATCTGCGCACCATCGTCACCGCCATCGCGCTCTCGCGGCGCACGGTGTCCACGATCAAGCAGGGGCTCGCGTGGGCGTTCGGGTACAACGCGCTGCTCATCCCGGTCGCGATGGGCGCGCTCTCTCCGCGCTTCGGCGTCCTGCTCAGCCCCGCGCTCGCGGCGGCGGCGATGGCGATGAGCAGCGTCAGCGTCGTCACCAACGCCCTGCGCCTGCGCGGCTTCTCGCCGCCGCGCGACGCAGAGGAGCTGCTGCACCCGCCGCTCGGCGCGCGCCTGCGCGAGGTCGGTTTCCTCGTGGTCATCGCCGCCGCCGCGCTCGCCATCGGCGCCCTGGCGCTCCGCTGGATGCCCGACGCACACCGGCACCACGGCGCCGTCGACGCCGCTCGCGACCGCGCGGCCGCGTGACCCTCCTTCGGCTTCGTGGACACCGCGCGGGCGACGCCGCGACGCGCGCCGAGTCGCTTCTCATCGCCCCCGCGGGGCCTTACGATCGCTCCGTGCGACGCGACGCCGTGGTGAGAGCGCTGCGCGCGGCCCTCGTCGGGCGCGCGGACGTCGAGCTCGCGCTGCTGTTCGGCTCCGTCGCTCGCGACGCGGCCCGCGATGGCTCGGACGTCGACGTCGCGGTGCGGGCGCCCGGCGTCGACCTGTCGCAGCTCTCCGCGCAGCTGAGCGCCGCGGTGGGCGCGGAGGTAGACCTCGTCGATCTCGCGGGCGCGACGATCCCGCTCTGTCAGGCGCTGATCCGTGAGTCGATCCCGTTCCACGAGGGGCGCCCCGGTGCGGAGGGCGGCTGGCGCTCGTCGACGCTGTCGATGCTCGAGACCGACGCGCCCGCCTACGCCCGGATGACCGAGGGCTATCTTCGTCGCGTCGCGGAGCGCGCCCGTGCTGGATAGGGGCATCCTGGCCGCCAAGCTGGGCGAGCTCGAAGACCGCGTGGCGCGAGTGCGCGAGCACGCGCCAGCGAGCCCCACGGCCCTGCGCACGGACCGCGACGCCCAGGATCTGGTCGCGTTCAACCCGATGCTGGCCGTGCAGACCTGCTCCGACGTCGCGGCCCACGTGATCGCGGCCGAGGGGTGGATCGTGGCGCGCACGCTGCGCGAGGGCTTCGAGCGCCTCCATCAACAAGGGGTGCTCAGCAAAGAGACCGGCGACGCGCTGGCGGGTGCGGTCGGGCTCAGAGACGTCGTCGCGCACGGCTATGCGGGGGTCGACGTCGCGAGGCTGCACCACGCGGCGACGGCGGGGCTGGCGCACCTCGACGCGTTCGGCGCCGAGGTCGCCGCCTGGTTGCGCGCGCGCCCGTGACGCCGCGGCAGCACCGGGCGAGATATCGAGACCGGAGAGTTCCACCTCGCACGACGCCTGGCGCGACCGCCCGGCTCGCCGCGCAGGCGAGCGGCGGGGCGTGGTAGGGTCCGCGCCCCATGAAAATCCACGAGTATCAAGGCAAGGAGATCTTCGCCCGGTACGGCGTGCCCGTGCCGAAGGGCGTGCCGTGCTTCACGCTCGACGAGGTCGAGGCCGCCGCGGCGAAGCTCATCGACGAGACCAAGATCCCCGTCGTCGTCGTCAAGGCGCAGATCCACGCGGGCGGCCGCGGCAAGGGCGGCGGCGTCAAGCTCGCGAAGGGCGGCCCGAAGGACGCGCGCGACGTGGCGTCCAAGATCCTCGGGATGAACCTCGTCACGCACCAGACCGGCCCCGCTGGCCAGCCGGTGCGCAGGCTGTACGTCGAGCAGGGGCTCGCGATCGATCGCGAGATCTACCTCGCGCTCGTCGTCGACCGCGAGGCGCGCCGCGTGGCCGTGATGGCGTCGGCCGAGGGCGGCATGGACATCGAGGAGGTCGCCGCGCACTCGCCCGAGAAGATCAAGACGATCCACGTCGACCCCTTGTTCGGCCTGACGAGCTTCCAGGCGCGCCAGCTCGCCGGGTTCCTCGGGCTGCCGAGGCACGGCAAGGCGACGGTCAACGAGTTCCTCAAGCTGCTCTCGTCGCTCTACACCTGCTTCGTCGAGGAGGACTGCTCGCTCGTCGAGGTCAACCCGCTCGTCATCACGAAGGAGGGCGGCGTGGTCGCGCTCGACGCGAAGGTGAACTTCGACGACAACGCCGAGTTCCGCCACGAAGCCGCGTGGGACGCGCTGCGCGACGTGGGCGAGGAGGACCCGGTCGAGCTCGAGGCGAAGAAGGCCGGGCTCTCGTACGTGTCGCTCGACGGCGACATCGGCTGCCTCGTCAACGGCGCCGGGCTCGCGATGGGCACGATGGACATCATCAAGGCCTATGGCGGCGAGCCCGCGAACTTCCTCGACGTCGGCGGCGGCGCGAACAAGGAGCAGGTCACGAAGGCCTTCTCGATGATCCTGAAGAGCCCGCGGGTGAAGGGCATCTTCGTCAACATCTTCGGCGGCATCATGAAGTGCGACGTCATCGCCGAGGGCGTCGTCGCGGCGACGAAGGAGCTGGGGCTGAAGGTCCCGCTGGTCGTGCGCCTCGAGGGCACCAACGTCGAGCTGGGCAAGAAGATCCTCAACGAGAGCGGCCTCGCGATCGAGGCGGCGAGCACCATGGCGGACGGAGCGCAGAAGATCGTGAAGGCGGTGTCCCGATGAGCATCCTGGTCAACCACGACACGCGCGCCCTCGTGCAGGGCATCACCGGCTCGGCCGGCGGGTTCCACGCGAAGCAGTGCCTCGCGTACGGCACGAAGATCGTCGCGGGCGTCACGCCCGGACGCGGCGGCGAGACGTTCGAGGCCGTGGGCCCGAAGGGCGAGAAGATCCTCGTGCCGGTGTTCGACACCGTCGCCGACGCGGTGAAGCAGGAGGGCGCGAACACGTCGCTGATCTTCGTGCCGCCGCCCGCCGCCGCCCTCGCGATCGTCGAGGCCGGCGAGGCGGGCTGCGCGCTCGTCGTCTGCATCACCGAGGGCATCCCCGTGCTCGACATGCTGCGCGTGCGGCGCTGGCTCGAGGCCCAGAAGAAGACGCGCCTCATCGGGCCCAACTGCCCCGGCGTCATCACGCCCGGCCAGTGCAAGCTCGGCATCATGCCGGGGCACATCCACCAGGTCGGCCGCGTCGGCGTCGTGTCGAAGTCGGGCACGCTCACGTACGAGGCCGTCGGCCAGCTGTCGGCGATGAACATCGGCCAGTCGAGCTGCGTCGGCATCGGCGGCGATCCGGTCGCGGGCGTCGATTTCATCGACGTGCTCTCGCTCTTCAACGACGATCCCGACACCGACGGCGTCGTGATGATCGGCGAGATCGGCGGGGCGGCCGAGATCAAGGCGGCCGAGTGGATCAAGGCTCACATGAAGAAGCCGGTCGCCGCGTTCATCGCGGGCGCCGCCGCGCCGCCCGGCAAGCGCATGGGCCACGCGGGCGCCATCATCTCCGGCGGCAAGGGCACCGCGAAGGAGAAGACCGAGGCGCTGCTCGCCGCGGGCGTGGCGGTCGCGAAGACGCCGGCCGAGATGGCCTCGACGCTCGCGCCGCTCCTGAAGAAGTGAGGGAGGCACCGGGTCGCGGCGAACGGTGCTACGTCTAGGCGTCATGAACCGTTCGCTCGCGACCGCCTTCGTCGTCGCCTCTCTCGCCGCCGCCGGCTGCTCCAGCTCGCCGGCGGCCCCGTTCAATCAGCTGCCGGGCTCGCCCGCCACGGCGTTCCGCCTGCAGAACTACGAGCCGCCTCCGACGGCCGCGACGAGCGCCGTCCCCGGGCTCTCGGCGATCCCCGGCCTGCCCCCGCAGATCCAGGCGTGGATGGGCCAGGGCGCCGCGGGCCTCGGGCAGCTCATCCCGCCGGGCCTCATCCCGCCGGGCCTCATCCCGGGGATGCCGACGGCGACGGCGCCCGTGGCGCAGCCCGACGCGCAGCGGTTCCATGGGTTCCGCATCCTGCAGGGCACGCAGCTGATGGACGAGTCGACGAAGGAGAAGATCGCGAAGATCCTCGGCGACAAGGACAACTTCGAGTCGACCGGCGGCTCGTGCATGTACCCCGAGATGGGCCTGACGTTCTCGCCGATGGGCGGCGTGCAGAACGACGTGCTCATCAGCTTCTCGTGCCGCCAGGTGCAGGCGTTCAACTTCGCGTGGCCGCACAACGGCACGGCGATGAAGGCCAGCACGGTCGAGAAGATGGCCGGCATCGTCAACACCATCTGGCCGCAGTGACGCGGCGGCGCGCGCTGTCGCTGGCGCGCGGCCCGTCGCGCCTCCACACTGGGCCCATGCGCCGGCTCGCCACCTGGTTCTCGCTCGTCGCGCTGCTCGGCGGCTGCGCGTCGAGCGAGCTCGAGCCGCCCGCCGTCCCGACCGCGCCGCTCGCCCCCGCCGCGGCGCCCCCCGACGAGCCCGCGCCGGTGACGGAGCCGGTCGCGCTCGTGTCGGAGCCGAGCGAACAATTCGAGGACACCGATCCCGCCGCGCTCACCGACTTCAAGGAGCCCCTCGACGCGTACGGCACCTGGGCGGAGGACGCCACGTACGGCACCGTGTGGCAGCCGTCGGAGGCGATCGTCGGCGCGGACTTCGCGCCGTACGTCTCGCACGGCCACTGGGCGCTCGACCCGCAGGAGCGCTGGACGTGGGTGAGCGATTTCGATCCGCAGTTCGGGTGGGTCGTCTTCCACTACGGGCGCTGGGTGTGGATCGAGGGCCGTGGGTGGTCGTGGGTGCCCGGCCGACAGTGGGCGCCCGCGTGGGTCGTGTGGCGCACCGGCGATCCCGGCTACGACTACGTGGGCTGGGCGCCCGCGCCGCCCTATTTCTACTGGCGATCGAGCGTCGTGTTCTGGATGGACACGTACCCGCCCGCGCCGTACGTGTTCTGCCACACGCGCTACGTGTTCCACGATCATGTGTACGCGCACGTCGTGCCCGCGGCGCGGGTCGAGGGCGTCGCGCGGGGCACCTGGCCGTATCAGGGCGGCGTCCGCGCGGGCGCGCCCCCCGAGCACGTGCTCGCGCACCCGCAGCCCGGGCCTTCCGTCACGTCGGGGCACATCCCGGCGTCGTCGTGGCCCTCCGGGCGCGTGGCGCTCGACAGCCGGCAAGCGAGCTTCGCGAGACCGCGCGCGCTCGGCCGAGGCGCGCCGCCGCCGCGCGCGTCTCGCTCGCTCGGCTTCTCGGACGGCCCGGCGCGCCCGCCCGGTCAGGCGCCCGTCGTCACCCCCGCGCCGCCGAGCATGACGCGCGCGACCCCTCCCCCGCGGGTGCGGCCCGGCTTCTCGCCCGGCGTCGTGCGACCCGGCGCGCCGCCCGGGGTCGCGCCGCCGCGAGGCGTCTCCCCCGGACGTGCCACCTCGGCGCCGCATTTCTCGCCGCGTCCGTCGGCCGCGCCGCACTTCTCGCCCCGCCCGTCGGCCGCGCCTCACTTCTCGCCCCGCCCGTCGGCCGCGCCTCACTTCTCGCCGCGTCCGTCGACACCCTCACCGTCGCGACCGTCCACGGGATCGCGCGGGGGCTTCCGGCGGGGCCGATGACGCGCGGGTCCACGCTGCCGCTGCTCGCGCGCGCGCTCGCGCTCGCCGCGGGCACGGTCGAGCCCGATCCGGGCCCGAGGACGGTCCACGAGGAGCCGTACACGCGGCCCTCCGCGACGGTGAGCGAGGTCGAGATCGTGCAGGCCGCGCCGCTCGTCTCGCCGGAGGGCGAGGGCGCCGGGGTGTTCGTCGAGCTGCGCGGCGACGGCGACTGGGCGGTGACCACCGCGTGCGACACGAAAGTCACATACCTGACATGCACCTGGGACGTGCTGATCGAGGCGAGGGGCGCGACGATCGACAGCGCGAAGGCCCCGCCGGGGCGAGAGGGCGGCGCCGTGATCACGCTCGCGTCGGGCAAGGCCGAGCTGCACGCGGCCAGCACCTCGACGAACGACGGCGTGCTCTTCCACGTCACCGATCCGGCCGCCGCGGTGCGCGTGGAGGCGTGGCTCGACGGGCGCGCCGATCCTCGCGTGTTCTACTGGACGGGGCCGGACGTCATCCACGAGGGAGCGCCGTCGAACCCGGTCGATTTCGTGCCGACCGCGCCCTGACGCGCGACGGCTAGCGCGACGCCTTCACCACGCGCGACGGCGCGAGGCCGCGCGACGGGTCGAGGACGGTCACGTCGCCGAGCGCCGCGAGCGACGGCGCGAGCGCGGACGCGGGGCCCTCGACGACGACGACGGGCGAGGACGCCGGCTGCTCGGCGAGGCTCCGGGCGAGTCGCGCGCTCGACGGCGTGGGAGGCGGCGCGGGGAGCTCGTCACGCCCGAGCGCGGCCAGCTCCGCCAGCCGATCCGCGAGCAGGCGAGGTTGCCCCGCCACCCGAGCGTGATCTCGCGTCAGCGAGCGCAGCGCCAGGAGCTCGATCTCCGGGGGAGAGGGCGCGCCGAGCGACAGCGCGGCGAGCGCGTCGCGCACCTCACCCACCAGTGCCCCTGGGCTCGTGCGCCAGCGCGCGACGAGCGGGCACGGCCCATCGCGCAGCGGCGCGACGCGGACCTCGAGCGACGCGAGCCGCGCGAGCGCGACGCGCCGGGCGCGCGCGGCGACGAGCAGCTCGGGCCACGCGTCGTCTCCGCGCTCGAGCGTCAGGAGCCCCACGGTCACCTCCGCGTGGTCGCGGCGCGCGTCGATGACGAAGAGCCTCGGCGCGTCGGGCGAGACGGGCGGCGTCGGGCGCGGCACCGCCAGCGCGGCCGGCGTCGGACCGAGCGTCGCCGCGAGCGCGTCATGGGCCGCCGCCGCGTCGAGCGCGCCCACCGTCACGATCGTGATGGCCTCGGCCGTGACCCGCTCCGCGACGAACCGCGCGACGTCCCGCTGTCGCGGCGACGCCGTCGGCGCGAGCTCCGCGTACGGGTGGACCGACGCCGGCAGCGCGTACAGCGCGCGAAACAGCGCGATCTCGCCGAGCGGCGCGCCTGCGTCGTCCGGGAGCCCGTCGCCCCCCGCGCGTCGCAGCTCGTCGCCGAGCGCGCGCAGCGAGATCACCGGATCGGTCGTCGAGATCGACACGACGAGCGCGTCGAGCGCCGCCGACACCCGCACCCGCGCGGCGCGCGGCGGCGGCCTCGCCGCGAGCCTCGCCGAGAGCGCCTCGGCGGCGGCGCGCGCGAGCGAAGGGTCGGCCGCGAGGCCCGCGCCGCGGACCACCACCCGCGCCTCCGTGACGTCACCCGCGCGCGCGACGGCGACCGCGGAGAGCCCCGCAGGACCTCGGTGGCGCGCCGCGCGGATCGGCAGCGCGACAGGCTCGGCGTCGGGCTCCGGCGCGAGCGGCAGCGACGAGCTCGCCGAGGGCGCGACCGGCAGCGTCGGCAACGGAGCCTCGGGCGGCGACGCGGGCGGCGGCGCGGGAGCGACCCGGCTCGCGCACCCGTGGAGGGCGAGCGACGCCGCGAGGGCGACGGCGACTCGAGCGATCATCGCGGGTGCTGCTCCTGCAACCGAGCGGGCGCGAGCGGACCGAGGAGCGCCCGCCGCACGCCCGCGGCGCCGGCCTCCCACACGAGCGCGAGCTCTCGCCCCGCGCGGCGCGCGTCGCCATCGTGGAGCTCTTGCAACGCGAGCCTCGTCGCCCACTCCTCCGGCGTCCGAGAGAGCGCCGCGGCCTCGCGCGACCGGCGGAAGCCGTCCACCTCGTCGGCGCTGACGCCGTCGCGCAGCAGCCGCGCGCGCGCGCGGGCGAGGCGGGCGTCGGCCTCGCGCGAGGAGGCCGCCCCGAGCGTCATCGTGAGCAGCGGCGGCCCCGATCCACGCGCCACCTGGGCCGACGCGCCGACGCGCTGCGCGAGCGCGAACCACGCGAGTGCGAGCGCCTCGTCTGCGCCGACGCTCGACGTCGGCGTCGTCCAGCGCGTGCCCGTCGCGTCGGCTGGCGAGGCGGGGCGCGACGGCCGCGACGAGACCGCGCGCGCCGGCGCGGTGGAGGCCGGGACGAACCTCTCGATGAGCGAGGTGACGCGACCCGTGTCTGTGTCGCCGGTCACGATCCACGCGGCGCCCGCGCGGCGCAGCTCGTCGGCCGCGGCCGCGAGCGCGGCGTCACCGGTGGGCGCCCGAGGGCGCGCGCCCAGCGTGAACACGGCGAGCGGCAGCTCCGCCGCCGGCCCCCGCGCGACGATGAGCAAGACGCCGTCACGCGCGATCCGCGCGATCGTCACCCCTCGCGCGGCGGCCTCGGCGTCGTGGGGGAAGGCGATCTCCGCGGCGGCGAGCGCGTCATCGAGCTCCCGCGTCCCGAGCGCGACGGCGCGCACCACCACGATCTCGGCGGTGCCCGGCTGCGCGAGCGTGACGACCACCGCGCCGTCCTCGAGCACACGGCGCGCGATCGCCGGCAGCGCGCGCGGGGGACGGGCGGTCACGGCGGCCGCGGGCCCGGGCGGCGCGGCGTGGGCGGCTCCGGGGAGCCACGCGAGGGCGACAGCGAGGGCGAGGCGACGCACGCGGACCGAGCTTCTCCCCGACCGCCGCGCCGGAGGCAAGCGCCGCGTCGCCTCGCGCGGGCGCACAAATCGCTCGCGCCGCGCACCGGGTGTGCGAAGAGAGGTTCGCGTGAAGCGTCGGCTGGCCTCGAGCGTCGTGCTCCTCGCGTCCGCGGCGGCCGCGGCGCCGGCGCACGAGTTCGTCCCGCCCGATCCACGCGAGGACGTGCTGCTCGGCTCGACGACGCCGATCGGCGATCTGCCGTCCGCGCTCGAGACGTCGAGCGGGCTCGTCTCTTCGCCCGATCCCTTCCGCCTCCCGCGCGACCTCGAGCGCGCGTACTCGCGCACCCAGAGCGCCGACGCGACGTTCACGGCCGATCGCGACACCCGCCCCGTGCCGCAGGTCGAGTACGAGGACCCGTTCTCGCCGAGCGTGGCGCCCTACAAGCGGCTCTCCGCGTTCGACGCCGCGGGCGCGGACGGCGCGCTCTCGGTCGCGGACCGCGCGCTCCGCAAGGTCATCGTCGGCGGCGCACCGGCGGCGGGCGACGACGCGTTCTTCGGTGACGTCGTCGTCGATCTCGTGCCGAACGAGCCCGTGCGCGTCCCCTCCCCCGGCGCGGGCACCCGCGTGCTCCGCGCGACGACGCAGCCGCCGACGCAGATCGAGCTGCTGCGCGACGGCGCGGAGAACCTCTTCGTCAAGGCCGGCACACGCGGGCGCGTGCGCGTCATCCTGTTCGTCGCGACGCCGCGCTCCGCGTTCGGGGGGCCGCTGCGCGACGCCGCGTGGGGCGAGCTGCCCGCCACGCCGCCGCTCCCTCGCACGCTCCAGGAGGAGGCCGAGGGCGTGCTCCGCGCGATCGGCGTCTCGCGCGCGATGCCCTACCGGGAGGCCGTCGCGGAGCTCGTGCGGTACTTCCGATCGTTCGCGGCGACCGACGCGCCGATCGAGCCCGCGCGCGGCGACCTGTACCTCGACCTCGCGCTCTCGAAGAAGGGCGTCTGCCGGCACCGCGCGTACGCCTTCGTGATCACCGCGCTCGCGCTGCGCGTCCCCGCCCGCTTCGTGCTCAACGAGGCCCACGCCTGGGTCGAGGTGCACGACGGCGCGTCGTTCCGCCGCGTCGACCTCGGCGGCGCGGCCGAGAACTTCGCGGACGCGACCGGGCAGGACAGGCCCCAGCACCGGGCGCCCGACGATCCGTTCGCGTGGCCGCCGGGGTCGCGCCCCGGCCGGGAGATGGTCGCGCCCGCAGGCTCGACCGGCGGCGACGCGCCCTCGCCCAGCGCGCGCCCCTCGACGTCGGCCCCCACGAGCGGCGGCCAGGCGCCGGGCGCGGCCGGAGCGCCCGCCGTGGACCAGACGGACGACCGCGCGCCGGCGATCGTGACCGCGAGGTTCCTGGAGCAGTCGCTCCGCCGCGGAGAGGCGCTGCACGTCGAGGGCACGGTCCGCGCCGCGGGCAGCGCGTGCGGCTCGGTGCGCGTCGACGTGGTCCTTCGCTCGGCCGACGCGCAGGCGACGATCGGCACGCTGGCGACCGGCGCCGACGGCGCCTACCAGGGCGCCATCCTCATCCCGCCGAGCCTCGCGCTCGGCAGCTACGACGTGTCCGTCCAGACGCCCGGCGATCAGCGCTGCGGCACAGGGAGATCCGAGTGAGCGACGTCATCGTCCCCTTCTTGTACGAGCTCCGCGCGAAGAAGCTGAAGGTCGGCACGACCGAGGGCCTGCAGCTCGCGCGCGCGCTCCGCCACGAGCTCCACGACTCGTCGCTCGACGGGTTCTACTACGTCGCGCGCGCGCTCCTCGTGCACCGCGAGGAGGACTACGATCTGTTCGACCAGGCGTTCGCGTCGCACTTTCGCGGCGTCCCCGAGACGACGATCTCGCTGCTGAAGGAGCTCGAGGACTGGCTGCGCGATCCCGTGGCGATGCGCGAGCTGTCGCAGGCCGATCGCGACGCGCTCGCGTCGCTCGACATGGAGGAGGTGCGGAGGCTGCTCGCCGAGCGACTGGCGGAGCAGCGCGAGCGCCACGACGGCGGCAACAGGTGGGTGGGCACGGGCGGCACGAGCCCGTTCGGCACGGGCGGCGAGAACCCGGCGGGCGTGCGGCTCGGCAAGGGCGGCGGCCGCAGCGCGATGGGCGTCGCCGACGCGCGCATGTACGCGCCGTACCGCAACGATCTCGTGCTCGACGTGCGACAGGTCGAGGTCGCGCTCCGCAAGCTGCGCGTGTTTCTGCGCGAGGGCCTGGAGGAGCTCGACATCGACGAGACCATCGACGCGACCGCGCGCAACGCTGGCGAGCTGACCCTGAAGACCCGCCCGCCCAAGCGCTCGAACGTGCGGGTGTTGCTGTTGATGGACGTCGGCGGGAGCATGGACCCCTTCGCCCACGCCGTGTCACTGTTGTTCACCGCCGCGAAGCGCGCGTCGAACCTCCGCGAGGTGCGCAGCTATTACTTTCACAACTGCATCTACGGCAAGGTGTTCCCGACCACGATGTTCAGCGGCGAGCCGGTGCGCGTGGCAGATCTCTTCCGCGAGCTCGACGATCGCTGGCGGGTCATCCTCGTGGGCGACGCCTCGATGCACCCGGCCGAGCTGCTGGGCGGCGCGTGGGACAGCACCCTCGTCGACCGCGGCAGCGGCGTCGAGAGCGGCCTCGGCTGGCTGCAGCTCATCGCCCAGCACTACCCGAAGGCCGTGTGGCTCAACCCCGAGACACCACGCTACTGGGAGCAGGGGACCTGCGACGTCGTGCGCAAGGTGTTCCCCATGTACCACCTGACGGTCGAGGGCCTCGGCGAGGCGGTGCAGCAGCTGTCGAGAAAGCGATAGCCCTGGTGCGGTGGATCACGGTCGCGGCCCTCTCCCTCGCGTCGTGCGATCTCGCGCCGAAGCCGGCCCCCGCGGCCGCGACGCCCCGGCCGAGCGCGCCCGCGAGCAGCAGCGCAGGCCCTGTGCTGCCCATCCCGACGGAGGCCCCGCCCGAGCCCTCCGCGGCGCCCGCGCCTCCCCCGCCCGCGTCGTCCGCCTCGGCCCCGCCCGCGTGCCCTGACGAGATGGCGCGCGCGGGTCGGGTGTGCGTCGACCGGTGGGAGGCGCGCTTGATGTCGATCTCGCCCGACGGCGCGAGGGCGCCCCACCCCCACACCGAGCGCCCCGACCCCGCCCTGCGCTACGTCGCCGTCAGCGAGCCCGGCGTGCATCCGCAGGGCTACGTCTCACGGGTGGAGGCCGCGGCCGCGTGCCGCGAGGCGGGGAAGCGCCTCTGCACACTCGACGAGTGGACGCGCGCCTGCAAGGGGCCCAGGTGGACGACGTTCCCCTACGGCGGCCGAGGCGAAGCGGGCCGGTGCAACACTGGCAAGGATCACCTGCTGTCGAAGCTGTTCGGCACCAACGGCCGCGCGTGGAAGTACGACGAGCACTTCAACTCGCCCCTCCTCAACGGCGAGCCCGGGTTCCTCGAGAAGACGGGCGAGCGCGCGGGCTGCGTGAGCCCGGAGGGCGTGTTCGACATGGTCGGCAGCCTCCACGAGTGGGTGAGCGACGCCGTCACCGAGGACCTCGTCGAGCGCATGGAGAAGGAGCCCGTCGAGCGCAAGAAGCAGCCCTGGCGCGAGGGCAACGGGGTGTTCATGGGCGGGTTCTTCAGCACCACGAAGGAGCACGGGCCGGGCTGCACCTTCATGACCATCGCCCACGAGCCGCGGTACCACGACTACTCGACGGGGTTCCGCTGCTGCAAGGCGCCCGCGGGGCTGCCCCCGGCGCCCGCGAAGAAGAAGAAGAAGCCGGCGCGCGCGCCGTAGCGCGACGAACACGGCTGCCTCGGGGCCGGCCCGGTAGTAGGGTCGCCCCGTGAGGCTCTACGTGATGCGACACGGCCCCGCCGAGGATCAGGCGCGCTCCACGCGGGACTTCGATCGCGCGCTCACGCCGGCCGGGCGCGACGTCGTCGCGCGGGTCGCCTCCGCGCTCCTCGGCGAGGGGGCGCGGCCGTCGCGCGTGCTGTCGAGCCCGCTCGTGCGCGCGCGGCAGACGGCCGACCTGGTGGTCGAGGTCGCGGCGCGCGGAGTGAGCGTCGAGATCGAGCGCGAGATCGGCCCGGGCGGCGATCTGCGCGCGCTCGTCCTGTCGCACGCCTCCGCGGCGGCGCCTGTGATGTTCGTGGGCCACGAGCCCGACGTCTCGTCCGCCACCGCGGCGCTCACCGGCGCGCTCGGCTCCGGCTTCGACCGCGCGATGGTGGCGGCGATCGACGTCGAGGACGGGGCACGCCCGCGCCTCGCCTGGATCCTCGATCCGCGGACGCTCACGTTCGCGCGATGACGACGCTGCGGCTCCCGGCGCTCGCGACCGCGCACTCGCACGCCTTCCAGCGGGGGATGCGCGGCCGCGCGCAGCGCCCCGGCCCGCGCGGCACCGACGACTTCTGGACGTGGCGCCAGGCGATGTACGACCTCGCGCTGTCGCTCGACCCGGAGCGCCTGTACGACGTCTCGCGCGTCGCCTTCGACGAGCTCTTCGCGGCCGGCGTGCTCACCGTCGGCGAGTTCCACTACGTCCACCACCAGGCAGACGGCACGCCCTACGACGACCGCACGGTGATGGCCGACGCCGTCATCCGCGCCGCGAAGGACGCCGGGCTCCGCGTCGCCTTGCTGCGCGGGGTCTACCACCGGGGGGGGCCGGGCGTGCCCGCCGCGCACGCGCAGCTGCGGTTCTCCGACGCGTCGCTCGACGACGCCCTGCGAGACGTCGACAGCCTGCGCGCGCGCTACCGCGACGATCCCGACGTCACCGTCGGCCTCGCGCCGCACAGCGTCCGCGCGCTGCCGCCGGCCTGGCTCGCGCCGATCGGCCACCACGCGCGCGCGCACGATCTCCCGCTGCACATGCACGTCGCCGAGCAGCCCGCGGAGGTCGACGCGTGCGTGCGCGAGACGGGCCGGCGCCCGGTCGAGCTCGTCGCGGACGCGGGCCTCCTGTCGCCGCGCTTCGTCGCCGTGCACGCGACGCACCTCGCGCCCCACGAGGCGCGCCTGCTCGGCGACGCGCGCGCGTTCGTGTGCCTCAACCCGACGACCGAGCGCGATCTCGGCGACGGGCACCCCGACGTGACGGCCATGCGCTCCGCGGGCTGCCGCCTGTGCACCGGCATCGACAGCCACGTCTTGACCGATCCGCTCGAGGATCTGCGCGGCGTCGAGCTCGGCGAGCGCCTGCGCACGCTGCTGCGCGTGACGAGCCGCGTCGAGGCGCCCACGCTCGCCGAGCGGCTGTGGGAGGCCGGCTCCCACGAGGGCGCGCGCGCGTGCGGGTTCGCCGACGCGGGCGGGTACACGCTCATCGATCGAGGCGCGCGAGAGCTCGCCCTCGTCGACGACGAGCACCTCCAGGACGCGATCGTGTTCTCGGGCACGCTGCGGATCATCGCCGGCGTCGTCCGGGCCCAGCGTCCGGCCTGATCCGCCCCGCACCGAGGGGCGATCCTGGCCCCGCCGGACGCGGACCGCTATGGTCGCGCGCGCGTTGATCCCTCGATCTCTGGTCCTCACGCCCACCTCGACGCTCACCCACGGGTTCGACCTCGACGAGCGCACCGCCGCGTGCCCGAGCACCCACACCATCAAGGGAATGTTCTTCGCCCGGTTCGCCGACGCCGCGACGCGGGCCGGCGTCGACGCCTCGTCGCTGCGCCTCGAGCAGCCGGTCGAGCGCTACCTCGCGTTTCGCGACTACCCCGTGCGGGACTACATGCGGTGGGCCGCGGCGGCCGCGGCGCGCGCCCACCCGCGCGTCGCCGTCTCGGAGGGGCTCCGCCGCGTCGCGCTCGACGACTACGCGAGGTTCCTCGACAGCGGGCTCGGCAAGGTGATGACGGCCTTCCTCAGCGACGCGCGCGCCGTCCTGATGCAATCCAACAAACTCTACGAGATGGTGATGAAGGGCCCGCGCGTCGAGAGCGAGGCCGACGGCGACGAGATCGTCGTGCGGTTCCGCGACTACCACGGCCCGGTCGAGTGCTACCCCGCGGGGACGCTCGAGGGCGCGTGCCGCCACTTCGGCGGGCGCTACGAGATCCGCGTCGAGGTCGTCGGGCCGGCCGCGGCCGACTACCGCGTCCGGCTCGGCTGAGCGCCAGACGCACGCGCCGATCCGTGCGATGCCGCGCGCGTGAGGCTCGCCCGCTGGATCGCCCTCTCCACCCTCGTCGCCGTCGGCGCCTGCGACGACGCCGCGCCGGACGGCCTCCGGCGGACGCCTCCGGGCGAGGGCCCCACGGTGCGGTTCGACGTCGCGCACCGCCCGCTGCCCGAGATCCCGTTCCCCAACGACGTCGCGACGTACCCCGATCCGACGAGCCGGACGGGCCTCCGCGTCAACGCGAGCCTCGTCGCCCCGACGGCGCTCGAGGCGACGGCCCGCGCGAAGTTCTCCGAGCTCGAGGGCTGGGGCACGTTCGCGCCGCTCAGCGTCTCGTTCGAGCGCGCGCCCGGCGTCGACGCGGCGATCGATCCAGGCGCCGTGCTCGCGCGCCACCGCGGCGACGACTACGACTTCGCCGACGACGCGCTCTACCTGATCGATCTCGAGACCGGCGTGCCGCACCCGATCGATCTCGGCGAGGGCAGCTTCTCGTTCACGCTGGGCGATCCGTCCGCCTACTGGAAGAACGATCCGCTCGCCGGCGAGCCGACCCTGTCGTGGGAGACGCGCGACGAGGCGGGCGGCGATCCTGGGGCCGCGTACGCGCCCGAGCTCGACACCGATTTCGACGGCGTCCTCGACCGCCCGAACCTCGACGATCCAGGCGCGTGCGCGGGCAAGACGGGCGCCGACGCCGAGCGCTGCAAGGTCGACCACCTGCTCACCTTCTACGAGCGCGAGTCCGACACGCTCGTCGCGCGCCCGCTCGTGCCGCTGCGCGAGAAGCACGGCTACGCGGTCGTCCTCACCGATCGCCTGCGCGACGCCGCCGGCCGCCCCGCGCGCTCGCCCTTCGAGCTCGTGTACCACCCGTCGCAGGAGGACGGCGCGCGCCGCGTCCAGGCGGCCCTCGACGATCCCGCCCACGCGGCGTACTTCGGCGATCTCGCGGGCACCGGCCTCGCGCACGTCGCGTTCCTGTGGACGTTCACGACGCAGCCGACGACCGAGGATCTCGCGCTCTTGCGCGACGGCCTCTACGGGCGCGGGCCGTTCGCGCGGCTCTCGCGGGACTTCTCGACCGACGTCCAGGCGCTGCCTCTCATCGGGTACTACACGCCGGCCGAGCTCGCGGCCGGCGAGATCCCCGATCCCTCGTGGCCCTCCTTCCCCCAGTGCGACGGGCGCGTCGGGTCCAACCTCGTCGCCCTGCCCGTCTCGTCGCTGAAGCAGACGCTCGGTGATCTCTCGGGGATCGGCTTCGGCCTCGCGCCGCCCGAGGTCGACGAGCTCGTCCGGTCGCTCGACGAGATCAGCCACATCGTCGTCGGCCGCTTCCAGACGCCGTTCTTCCTCCCCGGCGGGCCCGAGGGCAAGGCCCCCGACGCGTCGTTCCAGCTCGATTTCTCGACCGGCGAGGGCCTCGTCGGCCGCGACGACGTGATGTTCTATTTGTTCGTCCCGAAGCACGGCGCGCAGCCGCACCCGGTCACGGTGTTCGGCCATGGGTACGGAGGCTCGAGCATCCAGGCGATCGCGTACGCGGGGAACTTCGCGCGCCAGGGCGTCGCCACCGTCGCGCTCGACGCCGCCTGGCACGGGTTCGAGATCGAGCCGGGGCTGAAGAAGCTCATCGACATCATCTGCCAGGGCGTGTGCGCGGCGCCGCTCGCGGACTCGCTCTTCGCGGGGCGCGCGCGCGATCTCGACGCCGACGGCAAGATCGATCCCGGCGGCGATCTGCTGACGGGCTACATCTTCCACACCCGCGACAGCATCCGTCAGTCGATCGTCGATCGCGTGCAGCTCGTCCGCGTCCTGCGGAGCTTCGGCGGCGCGGGCCAGCACGACTACGACGGCGATGGCGCGCCCGAGCTCGCGGGCGACTTCGACGCCGACGGGCGGCCCGACGTCGGCGGCCCCGACGTCGACATCTCGTCGTGGGGGCAGAGCCTGGGGGGCCTCCTGTCGACCATCCACGGCGGACTCGACACCGAGCTGTCCGCGGCGGCCCCGTCCGCGCCCGGCGGCGGCCTCACCGACGTGATCGTCCGATCAAACGAGCGCGAGGTCGTCAACGCGTCGGTGCTCCGCACGCTCGGCCCGCTCGTCGTCTCGGTGCGGGCGCGCGACCTCGACGCGAAGAGCACGCGCTGCGCGGCCGACGAGCTGTCGCTGCGGTTCGTGATGACCTCGGTGAACAAGGATCGCGAGATCGAGTTCGCGTGCGTGCCCCGCGACGACGACCGCCCGATGACCGTCATCGCGCACAACGAGGCCAACGGCGAGCGCCGGTGCGCGACCGTCTCGCCCGAGGGGAGGTTCCGCGTCGGCGTGCCGGCGACGCGCGACGACTACCTCACGCTGACGTTCCTCGACGGCGCGCACCAGGTCACGAGCTACGCGGGCTGCGCGCCCGTCCCGGGCGCCACGGTGCGCCACTTCATCGAGCGCTTCGGCAAGGGCCTCGACACCACCGACGCGTGCCCCGCGGCGGACGGCTGCCTGCTGTTCGAGGGGCGGCGCTGGGCGGCCGGAGAGTACCTGCGGTTCCCGGCGGACGGGCTCGGGCTGCGGCGCGGCTCGCCGGATCTGCGGAGGTTCCTGCAGCTGACGCAGACGGCGCTCGACGCGGCCGATCCGATCTCGTTCGCGCCGAAGTACGCGCTCTCGCCGCTCACCGACGCGCGCACCGGCGGCGTCGCGGCCGCGCGCGGGCTGATGGTCATCGCGCAGGCGGGCGATCAGACGGTGCCGATCAGCACGGGGGTCGCGCTCGGGAGGGCCGCGGGCGCGGTGCCGTTCTTCCGCCCCGACCAGGCCGTGAGGTACCCCGATTGGGCGTCCTACGCGACGCCCCAGGCGCTGTACGACGCGCTCGGCGGGCGCACCCCGAACCGCGTGCTCATCGATCGGCACGTCATCGAGGGCGTCGCCCACCTGCAGCGCCACCCGGCGGGCCCCGCGTGCCGCGCGAACGAGCGCCCGGAGGCCCCGAGCGCGTGCAGGCCGGCGTGCGACGCGTCGTCGGGCTGCTTCTCGGGGCAGAGCTGCGACAGCAAGTCGCCCGCCGACTCGTGCACCACGCGGCTCTCGAGGGCCACGTGCGACGGCGCGCTGTTCGACGTCGACGATCTCGACGACGGCGCGCAGCCCTTCGACGAGCAGCGCCTCTCCGTCCCGCTGCGCGTCGCGCGCAGGGCCGCGCCCGCGGGCCCCTCGGAGCTCGATCGCGCGTGGGCGCCGCGCCTGCTCGGCGTCCCGCGGCGCGCGACCGACGACGGCGCGTGGGGCGCCGACGAGCGCGTCGTCGCGTTCACGGCGTCGTACATCAAGCCCGACGGGCAGCACGCGTTCTACAACCCTGCCCCGTGCCAGCTCTGGGACAACGCGACGTACCTCGCCAACGTGGCGGCGCGCTTCGTCGCGACGGGCGGGCGCGACGTCTACTACCTCTCGCACCCGGCGACGCACGGGTGCCTGGCGCGCGGCGACTGCCCGCCCTGAGCATGGCCCTCGGGATCCCCTCGTGGTGGTCGGCCGCGCCGCGCGCGTCGGCGCCGGGGATTCACGCTATTTCACGCGGCATCTCGGTTGACGGACGCTCGGCGCGTCGTCAGGGTGCGCTCACATGCTCGGTCGCCTGATCCTCGGGCTCCTGAAGGCCGCGATCGTGCTCGGCGCGCTCGGCGCCGCGTTCGTGCTCGGGCTCGGCCAGGCGAGCGTCGCGCCGTGGCTCGCGTACGCGGGCGCCGCGGTGGGCGCGCTCGCGATCGCGCTCATCGGCGGCAAGGCCCTCTGGAGGCCCGGCGCGCTCCTCGAGGCGGGCCTGCGCACGCTCGTGGGCGTCGCGGTGTCGTTCGGATTGTTGTGGGCCGCCCTGAGGTACGTGCCGCTCGATCCGGCGCTGCTCGCGCGCCTCGGCGCGGCGACGACGGCGCCGGTGTCGATCGCGTACCTCGGGTTCGTCGTCGTGCCGCTCGCGCTCCTGTTCGAGCTCGACGACACGCCCGCGAAGGACGAGCCCGAGAAGCTCCGCGTCGCGTCCGCGCGCGCCGAGGCGGCCCCTGTCGACGACGAGGAAGACGCGGCGGCGTCGCGCCCCACCACGTCCGCGAAGCGTCGGTGACCAGGACCTGGGAGGACGCGGCCGAGGCGTGGCTGCGCGCGCTCTCGCTCCTCCTGGCCGCGCTCGTCGTGCTCGGTTTCACCTCCGGGCTGCGCGACACCCGGGCGGTCTCGCTCGTCGTGCCGCGCGTGACGGCCCCGCTCGCCCCCTCGGTGCCTGAGGGCAAGGACGCGCGCGCGCGGATCGAGGTCGTCACAGAGGCCGGCGCGCCCGCCGTCGACGCCACCGTGACGATGTATTCCATCGCCGGCGAGCAGGCGTACCTCGTCGCCGCGCGCCGCTGCGACGCGGGCGGACGCGCGACGTTCCTCGGCGTGCCGCGCGGCGAGGTGTGGGTGCTCGCCGAGGCGCCCGGCCGTCAGCGCAGCTCGACGCGCGCCGTGCTGCTCGCGGAGCCGAAGTCGCTCCGCCTCACGCTGCGGCCCGCGAGCGAGCTCGTGGTGCGCGTCGTCGACGAGGAGGGCGGCGCCGTCGCGGGCGCGACCGTCGAGGCGCGCGGCGCCGATCCGCTGCCCTTCCTCGCGCGCACAGGGGGAGACGGGGCGACGACGTTCGGACGCCTCGGCCCCGCGCCGTGGATCGTGCGCGCGTACAAGCCGGGGCTCGAGCTCGCGACGAAGCGAGGCGTCGCGGAGCCTGCCGTGACGCTCGTGCTGCGCGCGCTCGGCGTCCTCGTCGTCCATGTCAAGACCCCCGCTGGCGAGCCGGCGGCCGGCGCGACGGTGCTCGTCGGTGGGCCGCAGCTGCGCCCGGCGCGCTCGATCGTCGCAGACGAGCGCGGCGTCGCGCGCGTCCCCGGCCTCCCGCGCGGCGCCTACCAGGTGTCCGCGAGCTCCGGCGCGTGGGCCAGCGACGCGGAGATCGGCGTGCCGCTCGAGCGCGGCGAGGTGAAGGAGGTCGAGCTGCAGCTCGGTGAGGGCCGCGTCGTCGACGTGCGCGTGACCGACGGCGACGGCGCCGACGCGCCTCCGATCGCGGGCGCGCGCGTGGTGCTCGCCGAGGATCTCGTGACGAGCTTCCCGAGGGAGGCGCTGACGGCGAGGGACGGCACCGCGCGGCTCGGACCCATCTCCCGCCGCCCCGCGAGCCTGCGCGTCGAGGCCGACGGCTTCGTGCCGTACGGCCTCCTGGTGCCCGAGCTCGACAAGGGGCCGCTCGCGATCGGGCTCGTGCGGGGGGGCAAGCTGGTCGTGCAGGTCGACGACGATCGCGGCATGCCGGTGCCAGGCGCGTCGATCGAGATCGTGGGCGTCGATTTCGCGGGGATGCCGGTCGACGAGACGGCGGGGCGCGCGCGCTTCCGCGCGACGCACTTCGCGTGGGCGTTGCCCGGGCCGCAGGCGCTCCTGCCGGCGGGCGAGCTCGGCGTGACGCTCGGGCCCATCCCGGGCATCCCCGCGGCGGGCGGCGTCGCGGACGCGCCGCGCATCCCCGAGCTCGATCCGTCGGCCGAGGGCGCGTGGATCACGGGGCGCGACGGGAGGTTCGCGAGTCCGCCGGTCCCACCGGGGCGCCTGCGCGCGATCGCCAGGCACCCCGGCTACGTCGAGGCGGTGAGCGACGTCGCGCACCTCGCGTCGGGCGGCGAGGCCACGGTCAAGATCACGCTGCGCGCGGGCGCGACGCTCTCGGGGCGCGTCGTCGACGCGAGCGGCCGCGGCGTCGGGGGCGCGCGAGTCGAGCTGTCGGCGACGCGCGGCTCGCTCGTCCGGTCGCTGCTGACGGCCGACGACGGCGCGTTCGCGTTCGCGTCGGTGCCGTCCGAGATCGCGCTCACCGTCGCGCGCCCCGACTCGGTCGACCGGGTCGCGGTCGCGCGCGCGCTCGAGCTCGGCGACGGCGAGCAGCGCGAGCTCGTGATCACGCTGCCGGAGGCGCGCCCCTCCGCGGAGGTCCGGGTGCTCGACGATCGGAGCTTCCCGCTCGACGGCGTGCAGGTGACGGCCGTCTCGCTCTCCGACGACTCACCGCTGCGGGTGACCCGCTTCACCGACAAGGACGGTCAGGCGGTCCTGCCTGACGCCGTGGGCCTGCGCGCGCGCCTGACGGCGTCGCTCCCAGGATTCGCGACCGAGATCGTGACGGCCGACCTCTCGACGACGGCGCTCGTACTCTCGCTTCGACGCGGCGTCGGCGCGACGGGCGAGGTGCGGACGCGCGGCGGACGCGAGCCGCTCGACGGCGTCGAGATCGTCGCGGTCGGCGCGACCGGCACGCGCCGCGCGAGGACCGACGCCGCCGGGCGGTACGAGCTGCGCGATCTATCGCCCGGCAAGCTCCGCGTGACGCTAACGAAGCGCGGGTTCGGTCGCGCCGAGCAGGTGCTCCTCGTGCCGACGGGGGGCGAGACCAAGCTCGAGCTGCCGCGGATCGTGATCGAGGAGGCCGGCTCGATCGAGGGCGAGGTCGTCGACGCGCGCGGCGATCCGGTGGCCGGCGCGCGCGTGGCCCTCGACGCCGCGCCCGCGTACCTGCCGATCGGGCCGCTGCCCGCGGGCGTCGCCGTCACGAACGCGCGCGGGCAGTTCGTGCTCTCCGACGTCGCCGACGGGCCCGTCACGCTCGAGGCCTACTCGGCCGACCACGGGCGCGGGCGAGAGCGCGCCCACGCGCGGCGCGGCGAGATCGTCCGCGACGTCCGCATCCGCCTGACGGAGGCCGTCGCGGGGGCCGAGACCGCGACCGCGGGCGGGGTCGCGGTCACGCTCGGCGAGCGTCGCGACGACGACGGCCCCGTGTTCGTCGTCCGCCACGTCGCGCGCGGCAGCGAGGCGGAGCGCGCCGGCGTCGAGGAGGACGACGTCGTCCTCTCGGTCGACGGGCACGCGCCCGCCTCGCTCGAGGATCTGCGGGCTCGCCTGTCGGGGCCGCTCGGCCTCGACGTCACAGTGATCGTCTCGCGAGAGGGCGTCGAGCACAGGCTGCGCGTCGCGCGAGAGCGCGTGCGACGGTGAGCCAGCTCCCGCCGCCACGACCACCGGGTGAGACGGCCCGCGGTGGCGACGAGGACGAGCTCTCCCCGCTCTCCCTCCCGTAGGGCTTCCGCCCGTCGGCGATGGCGACAGCGTGAAGACGCTTCAGAGCGAGACCACGCCCGCGCAGACGACGCACGCGCCGCCGATGAACACGACGAACAGGAGCAAGAGCACGAGCCCCACCACCGCGAGCGTCGAGGCCGCCGACTGCGCGCGGGGTTCGGGCGCGAGCGCGGGCGGCACGACCGGGTACGCCGGGAAGACCGGCGCCGCGGCGCCATAGGCCCGAGGGGGCGGCAGCGGCTCCGACGTCGAGGTCGCGTGGCCCACCGCGGGCGCCTGCGGCCACGCCTGCGCGGGCGAGAGCGCGGTCGCGGGGGCCACGTCGGCGACCGAGAGGTGCGTCCCGCCGGCGGTGCGGACGGCGCGCTCGACGTGGATCCTCGAGGCCGGGGGCGCGAACGGCGCGAGCGCGGCCGCGAGGTCGGCGACGCTCGAGAAGCGCCGAGCTGGATCCTTCTCGAGGCAGCGCATCACGACCCCGTCGAGGAGCGGAGGGAGCTCGGGGCGGCGCACGCGCACCGACGACGGCGCCGCGGAGAGGATCTGCACGTGCAGATCGGGGAGCGTCGCGGCGTCGAAGACGACGCGCCCCGTGAGCAGCTCGTACAGCACGACGCCGAGCGACCAGACGTCGGTGCGGTGATCGACGTCGCGGGCGCTGCGCAGCTGCTCGGGCGACATGTACGCGGGCGAGCCCATCATCGCGCTCTCCCGCGTGAGCGCGGCGTCCACGGAGTCGTACATCGACGCCTTCGAGATGCCGAAGTCGAGCACCTTGACCGCCGCCGTGCCGTCGGGGCGCCGCGCGAGGAAGAGGTTCGCGGGCTTCAGATCGCGGTGCACGATGCCCGCCGCGTGCGCCTCGGCGAGCGCCTCGCACGCCTGCAGGACGTAGGTCACGGCCTCGTCCTGGGGCAGCGCGCCGCGGAGCTTCAGCGTGTCGGCGAGGTCGCGCCCCTCGAGGTACTCCATCACGAGGAAAGGCGTGCCCTCGTCGAGCGTGCCGACGTCGATGACGCGCGCGACGTGCTCGCCCTGCAGCCTGGCCGCCGTGCGCGCCTCCCGGAGGAACCTCGCGAGGACGACCTCGCTCTTCACGGCCTCCGGGAGCAGGAACTTCAGCGCGACGCGGCGATCGAGCTGGAGGTGGTGCGCGGCGACGACCACCCCCATCCCGCCCTGCCCGAGCACCCGCTCCACCCGGAACCGCCCTGAGAGCACGGCGCCGGGTGACAGCACGTCGACGCGGAGAGCCTGGGTGCGCGGCGGCACGGCGGCAGCATGGCATGGAACCGCGCGCGCTCACGCGCCGCGTCGGCGCGTCAGCCGAGATCGATCGCGAGCGGGGTCTCGGTCGACGACGCGTCGGCGAGGCGCTCGCTCGAGGTCGGCGCCTCGCGGCGGCGGCGGGCCTGCTCGGTGACGACGAGCATCGCCACGTAGCCGTACCCGCGCGCCAACAGCGACGCGAAGGGCGTCGCGAAGTAGTGACCCGTCTGCACGCTGGCGATCACCGAGAGCACCGACAGGAGCGCGAGGCCGATCTCGGCCGTCGGGAGCGCCGCGCGGGCGCGGTAGCGGCCCTCCTTGCTGCCCTTCTTCGGCGTGCGGACGAACTCGCCGGACATCTGCCGCAGCCCCTCGAACACCGCCTTCGTGAGGTGCGGGGCGAGGCCCGCGCCGAGCGCGATGAGCATCGGCAGGCGCGCGAGCGCCGACCACCGCGAGCGCCCCTGGGCGGACTCGGCGAGCATGTAGAACGTCGCGAGCGACCCCGTGGTGCCGATCACGAGCGGCAGATCGACGATGAGCATCGTGCGGGTGTCGGTCGCGGGGAGGAAGATGAGCGCCGGCAGCAAGAGGACGGACAGCACGATCATCAGCGGGTACGCGAAGTGCGGCGTCAGGTGGAAGAACGCCTCGAGCCGCTGCGACAGCGACAGGTTGGAGCGCAGCACACGCCCGAGCAGCTTGCGCGCGGTCTGCACGGTGCCCTTCGCCCAGCGGTACTGCTGCGCGCGCAGGGCGGAGACGTCCTCGGGGAGCTCCGCCGGGGAGACGACGTCGTCGCGGTAGACGAAGCGGTAGCCGGCGAGCTGCGCGCGGTAGGAGAGATCGAGGTCCTCGGTGAGCGTATCGTGCTGCCAGCCGCCGGCGGCCTGGATGGCCTCCTTGCGCCAGATGCCGCCGGTGCCCGAGAAGTTGAAGAGGTTGCCCGCGCCGAAGCGCGCGCGGTTCTCGACGAGGTGGTGGCCGTCGAGCATCAGCGCCTGCACGGCGGTGAGCGTGGAGTGTTCGCGGTTCAGGTGACCCCAGCGGGTCTGCACCATGCCGACCCTGGGATCGTCGAAGTGCGCGACGACGCGCCGGAGAAAATCGGGCTGCGGCAAGAAATCGGCGTCGAAGACGGCGATGAGCTCGCCCTTCGCGACCTTCTGCCCTGCGTCGAGCGCGCCCGCCTTGTACCCGACGCGGTCGACGCGGTGCAGGTAGACGAGGTCGACGCCCGTCTGGCGCAGGCGCTCGACGGCGTGGCGGGCGAGCGCCTGGGTCTCGTCGGTCGAGTCGTCGAGCACCTGGATCTCGAGGCGATCGCGCGGGTAGTCCATCTTCACGACGGCCTCGAGCAGCCGCACGGCGACCGTCGCCTCGTTGAAGAGCGGCAGCTGGATCGTGACCTTCGGCAGCTCGCCCTCGGGCAGCTGGCGCTCTCCCGCGGCCTTCGCGCGCGCGAGCACGCGGCGGTGCCTCCAGCACTGCCACACGAGGTGCGACCGGTGGATGCCATACGACGACAACAGGAGCAGGACCGCGAAATACAGGATGACGAGGCCGAGTTGCATGTCTCGCGCAGCTCGTACCACCCCCACCCCCCCCAATTGTCACGGACTTGTAAATCGTTGCACCCCGTTGTCCCCGCCGCCGCGAGCGAAGCAAGCGGCCCTCCCGCACTCCCGCCGCTCTCTCCCGCCGCTCTCTCCCGCCGCTCTCTCCCGCCGCTCTCTCCCGCCGCTCTCTCCCGCCGCGAGCGAAGCAAGCGGCCCAGTTCTCTTCCGCCGCTCTCTCCCGCCGCGAGCGA
>JADLFU010000083.1 GCA_020849655.1 Polyangiaceae bacterium
AGCTCGTCGCCGAGCAGCCGGCCATCGAACGGCTCGGGCTCCATCGAGCGGCCGCCCATCTTCCCGCCCGGCGCCTCGGGGTAGTAGTCGGTGTAGAGATCGAGCGCGTCGAAGCGGAGGTGCGTCTTGTCGGCGAGGTAGTCGATCATCCGCTTCGACTCGTCGCGGTACGTGACGAGGTGCGCGCGCGACGCCTCGCCCTTCGTGATGGCCTCGAGGTAGGTGAGCACCTCCTCGTCCGAGTCGGCGATGCCGTACTTCTTCATGTGGCGGTTGTTGCCGACCCAGCACACGCCGCCGCTCATCGCCGACGAGCCGCCGTACACGTCCGACTTCTCGACGATGAGCGCGCGCAGGCCGAGGTCGTGCGCGCGCACCGCGGCCGCCATCGCCGCCGCGCCCGAGCCGACGATCAGGAGGTCCACCGACTCATCGAAATCTTGCATGCGCGCGCGTCCAGCTCCGAAATAGAACATGTTCTAGTCGGCGGATCCTGTCAATCGCAGAGGTCGGGCACTAGGGTCCGCGCATGGACACGTCCTGTGACTTCCTGGTGCTGGGGAGCGGCGTCGCGGGGCTGACGTTCGCGCTCGAGGCGTCGGCCCACGGCTCGGTGATCGTCGTGACGAAGCGCGAGGCCGACGAGGCCAACACCCGCTACGCGCAGGGCGGCGTGGCGGCGGTGCTCGGCGACGACGACTCGTTCGACAAGCACATCGGCGACACGCTGACGGCGGGCGCCGGCCTCTGCCACGACGTCGTCGTCGAGATCTGCGTGAAGGAGGCGCCCGAGCGCATCCGCGCGCTCCGCGACCTCGGCGCGCGGTTCGATCTTCGCGTGGGCGCGGAGGACGGCGCGCTCGATCTCACCCTCGAGGGCGGCCACAGCGCGCGGCGCGTCGTGCACGCGGGCGACATCACGGGGCGCGAGCTCGAGCGCGCGCTGCTCGACGCGGCGCGCGCCCGCCCCAACATCACGATCCTCGAGCACCACACCGGCGTCGACCTCATCGTGCTCTCGAAGTTCGGCGGGCCCGACCGCTGCGCGGGCGCGTACGTGTTCGACGAGGTGCGCGGCGAGGTGCGCGCGCTCACCGCGCACGCGACCGTCCTCGCGACGGGCGGGGCGGGCAAGGTCTACCTCTACACGACGAACCCCGACGTCGCGACCGGCGACGGCATCGCGATGGCGCACCGCGCGGGCGCCGAGATCGCGAACATGGAGTTCTACCAGTTTCACCCGACGTGCCTCTTCCACCCGAAGGCCAAGAGCTTCCTCATCAGCGAGGCGCTGCGCGGCGAGGGCGGCGTGCTGCGCCTGACCGACGGCGACGCGTTCATGCCGCGGCACGATCCGCGCGGCGATCTCGCCCCCCGCGACATCGTGGCGCGCGCGATCGATTTCGAGATGAAGCGCACCGGCAGCGAGCACGTCTGGCTCGACATGACCCACCGCCCCGCCGAGTGGGTGCGCGGGAGGTTCCCCAACATCTACGAGGAGTGCCGCTCGCTCGGCATCGACATCACCGCGGAGCCGATCCCCGTCGTGCCCGCGGCGCACTACCTCTGCGGCGGCGTGACGACCGATCTGCACGGACGCACGACGATCCCCGGCCTCTGGGCCATCGGCGAGTGCGCCTGCACGGGCCTGCACGGCGCGAACCGGCTCGCGTCGAACTCGCTGCTCGAGGGGCTCGTCTTCGGCCACCGCGCCGCCGTCAAGCTCGCCGCGAAGCTGCCCGACCTGCGCCGCGAGCCCGAGGCGAGCGTGCCGGAGTGGGTCGTCGGCAACGCGGTCGCGAGCGACGACGCGGTCGTCGTCACCCAGAGCTGGGACGAGCTGCGGCGCCTGATGTGGAACTACGTCGGCATCGTGCGCTCCGACAAGCGCCTCGCGCGCGCGCGCCGCCGCATCGAGGTCCTGTCGCACGAGATCCGCGAGTACTACTGGGACTACCTCATCACGCGCGACGTGCTCGAGCTGCGCAACATCGCGACGGTGGCCGAGCTGATCGTCGAGTGCGCGCTCCTGCGCCGCGAGAGCCGCGGGCTGCACTCGACGCTCGACTACCCGCTGACGAGCGACGCCTGGCGCCACGACACGGTGCTGAAGCGCGGCGTGCCCGCCCACCTGCGGGGGAAGTGAGTGGACGAGCCCGACGACGACGGCGTCCCGGCGGGTCGCCCGCTCCCGGCGGCCCTCGCGCCGGCGTGGGCGATGGCGGCGCTCGGGGCGAGCCTCGCGCTGTTCTCGCTGACGGCGGCGCTGCGCCCCGCGAAGGGCGGCGACATCGTGAACCTCCAGCTCTGCTTCTCGGCCGGGCTCGCCGTCGTCACGTGGGGCGTCGCGCGGTTCCATCTGCCGTCGCGCCCCGCCGCCGACGCCCTCGGCCTGCGCGCGGTCCCGTGGTGGGTGATCGCGCTCTCGGGCCTCATCGGCTGCGCGATGCTGCTGCCGGCCGCGTGGATCGACGACCGCATCGAGCAGCTCTTCCCGCGCTCGGCCGAGGAGGCGGCGGCGCGCGCCGAGGCGCTCAGCCTGGCGACGCTCCCGCGCAAGATCGCGTTCGCGGTCGCGGCGATGGGCCTCGGGCCCGTGTCGGAGGATCTCTTCTTCCGGGGCGCGATGTTCCGCGCGACGCGCCGCACGGAGGCCGCCGCGATGACGGTGGCGTCGTCCGCGCTCGCGTTCGCGATCTTCCACGTCGACGCGCGCATGTTCCCCATCGCGCTGCTCGGCGGCCTCGTGCTCGGCGTGCTCCGCCTGCGCACGGGGTCCGTGCTCGCGTCGACGACCGCGCACGTCGCGTACAACGGCGTGATCACGCTCGGGCTCCTCGGCGGGCGCCTGCGGATCGACAGCGCTGGCCCCCCCCACGCGCTCGCCGCCGCCGGCCTCGCGGCGACCCTCGCGCTCACGTGGGCCGTCTCGGCGTGGGCGCAGAGGAGCGCCGCGCTCACCCTCGCGCGGACGCGCGACGCCGAGTAGTCAGGCCGACAGCGCGCGCTCGAAGACGCGGTACTTCTTGTAGAGCTTCCCGCCCATCATCTTGATGGCGACGTTGACGGGGCCGTTGTCCTCGAGCGTCCACGAGATCTCGCCCCACCGCAGCCCGAGCTTGCGCCCCTCGGTGTTCAGCTCGGCGTACATGAACGTCGAGAGCGCCGCGTACTTGCGGACGTGGCGCAGCTTCTTGCGGATGCCGAGCAGCATCAGGCGCGCGGTGTCGGGCCCCTTGACCTTGAGCCGCCAGAGCAGCTTCGCGACGCCGACCGGGGAGAGCTTGCCGCCGAGGTCGTGGATCATGCCGTTCAGGTTCGGCAAGGCGACCGCCACGCCGACCGGCTCGCCGTCCACCATCAGGATGAGCGTCAGCTCCGGCAGGACGATCAGCTTGAGGTCCTCCGCCATCTTCTTCAGCTCGTCCTCGGTCATCGGGACGAACCCCCAGTTCTCCGACCAGGCGTCGTTGAAGATGTCCATCAGGATGCGCACGTCGCGCTCGAAGTGCTTCATGTCGACCTGGCGGAACGACACCTCGGGCATCGCGCGGATGTCGGCGTTCGCCTTCTGGATGCGCGCCGACAGATCGCCCGGCACGTAGCGCCACGCGAGCAGATCCTTCACCTTCTCGTACCCCGCGCCCTCGATGAGCGAGGCCTGGTACGCGCGGTGGTGGGGCATCATCATCATCGGCGGCGTGTCGAAGCCCTCGACGAGGCACCCGAGCTCCTCGTTGATGCTGAGGCTCATCGGCCCGCGCGCCGTCTTCATGCCCTTCTCGCGGAGCCAGCCCTCGGCCGCGCGGAGGAGCGCCGTCGCGACCTCCTGGTCGTCCACCGTGTCGATGAAACCAAAGAACCCGACGTCATCTTTGTAGAGCTTCAGGTGCTCTCGGTCGACCTGCGCCGTCACCCGGCCGACGGGCTTGCCGTTGCGGTACGCGACGAACAGCGCGCCGTCGGCGTGCAAGAAGAAGGGGTTCTTCGTCGAGAGCCTGCCCTTCAGATCGAAGTCGAGGGGCCGCACGTACTCAGGGACGTCGCGGTAGATGTAGTCGACCACGTCCAAGAAGCTCTTGAGGTTGGCCTTCCCCTCGCCGCGACCGAGGTCGGGCCCGATCGGCGTCATGCGGATCTCGACGGACATGAGGGCGCGCACTTACTCCCGGTGCACCGCCCGCTCAACGGGCTTCGCCGGGTTGGCCCGCCGCCGGCGCGCCGTGCTACCGTCCCGCGTCACGCGTCTCTCCTAGAGGACTCCGCTCATGTCACTCGAACCCGGCCAAGTCATCGAAGGCAAGTACCGCATCCTCAGGCTGCTCGGCGAGGGCGGGATGGGCGCGGTCTACGAGGGAGAGAACACCGCCATCCAGCGCAAGGTGGCCATCAAGATCCTGCACGCGGCGGTCGCCGGCAACAGCGACGCCGTGTCTCGCTTCGAGACGGAGGCGCAGGCGGCCGGGCGCATCGGCAGCGACCACATCACCGAGGTGCTCGACCTCGGCACGCTGCCGAACGGCGACCGCTTCATGGTGATGGAGTACCTCGACGGCACGACGCTCTCGGGGCGCATCCAGGCGCGCGGGCGGCTGACACCACAGGAGTGCGCGCCCATCCTCGTCCAGCTGCTCGAGGGGCTCGGCGCCGCGCACGACGCCGGGATCATCCACCGCGATCTGAAGCCCGACAACGTGTTCCTGCTGAAGAGCAAGGCCGGTCGCAAGGACTTCGTGAAGATCCTCGACTTCGGCATCTCGAAGTTCAACCAGCTCGCGGGCGACAGCGGCATGAGCATGACCCGCACGGGCTCGGTGATGGGCACGCCGTACTACATGAGCCCCGAGCAGGCGAAGGGCGCGAAGGAGATCGACGCCCGCAGCGATCTCTACTCGGTCGGCGTCATCGTGTTCGAGTCGATCACCGGGCAGGTGCCCTTCAACGCCGACACGTTCAACGAGCTGATCTTCAAGATCGTGCTCGAGACGGCGCCCCCTCCCGAGACGCTCGTGCCGGACCTCGACCCGGGCTTCTCGAACCTGGTGAAGCGCTCGATGGCGCGCGAGCAGGGGCAGCGGTTCCAGAGCGCGGCGGAGTTCCAGGCGGCGGTCGTCGAGTGGATGCAGACGGGCAACGTCCCGCTCTTCGAGGAGTCGCTGACGACCGTGGGGCGAGGCGCGATGGGCTCCCACGGCGGCGCGCCCGCGACGCCCGCGCCGTGGTCCCAGACGAGCACGGGAGACGCGCCGGCACCGAAGAAGAGCAGCGCCGGCCTCGTGGTGGGCATCGCCGCGGCCGCCGTGGTCGTGCTCGCGGGAGGAGGGTTCCTGGCGATGAAGATGGGCGGCGGCGACAGCGCGCCGGCCGCCCCCGCCGCGACCAGCGCCGAGCCCGCGAAGACGGCAGAGCCGCCGCCGAGCGCGACCGCACCGGCGCCCGCCGCGTCGATCGTCGTGGAGCCCGCCGTGTCCGCCGCCGAGCCGGTGGCCGCCGCGCCGGCCGAGAAGAAGCACACGAAGCCCGCGCCCGGCGCGCCGCCCGCTCCCCCCGGCGCCGGCAAGAAGGATCCGCCCGCCACGCCCCCCGCCGCGCCCGGCGGCCGGAAGATCCGCACCGAGCTGTGATCCCGCGCTCGCGCTGAAAGTTCCGCGCGAGCTGGCCGTTCTGGGAGCGTGACGGCGCTCGCGCTCGACTCCGGAATGTGGTGGGTCTCGGCGGTCCGGGCGACTACCCTCGCCCGCGTGCCCGCGCCGGTCGACAGCGCACGCGCGGAAGCGCTCGCCGAGGAGGCGAAGCTCGTGGCGCGCGCGCAGTCGGGGGACCGTCAGGCGCTCGGCGCCCTGCTGAAGCAGCACGGCCCCGCGCTCTACCGGAGCGTGCTCTTGCCGCGCCTCGGCAGCGCCGCCGCGGCGGAGGAGGCGCTCGCCGTCACGTACGCGAAGGTCGTCGACAAGTTCGACCGGTTCACCTGGCAGGGCTCCGGCTTCTACCCGTGGCTGCGCGTGGTCGCGATGCGGGTCGCGCTCGATCAGCTCCGCGCGCGGCGGCGAGAGATCCCGCTCGACTCGGACGATCTCGCGCGCGAGGTCGACCGCGCGGAGGCCTCGCTCGGGCGAGGAGGGCTCGACGCCGCCGCGATCGCCGACGAGGACGCCCGCCTCGCGCGGGAGAAGATCGAGCGCGCGCTCTCCACCATCAACCCGCGGTACGCGCGGGCGATCCGCCTGCGGGTGCTCGAGGAGCGCGGCCGCGACGAGGCCGCCGCGGCGCTCGGCGTGACCACCGCCACGTTCGACGTGGTACTCCACCGCGCGCTCGCGGCGATGAAGAAGGCCCTCCTGCCCACCGAGGAAGCATGACCGACCGCGACGATCTCGACCTGCCGCCGACCGATGAGGAGCTGCGTCTCGCGGCGCGGCTGCGCGACGCGCTCGAGGGCGAGGGCGATGCCTTCGCCGACGCGCTCCGCGCCGCTCACTCGCCCGGCGAGCTCTCCCGCACCGCGAACGACGCGCTCGTCGACGCGGCCCTCGCGCGCGCGCCAGGTCGACCGGGGGGCCGCGTGATCCGCGTCGTGTTCGGCGTCGGCGCGGCGATCGTCGCCGCGGCGGCCGCGGCGGTGGTCGTCGCGACGAGCTCGCTCGCGCCGGCGCCGAGCGTGACGCTCTCGAGGTCCAGATCCGCGGAGGACCTCTTCGACCAGCCCTTCCCGCGGGAGGGCGGCACCTCGGCGCGCGTCGAGCGCATCGCGAGCGCGCGGCAGCGCGATCTGCGCCACAACCGCTACGCGCGGTGGGGAGTGCGGCCATGAGGCGCGCGTGGCTCCTCGCGGCGGTGCTCGCGATGACCGGGTGCACGGCGAAGGGCTCATCGCCCGACGGCGAGCGGTGCGGTCCAGCGACCTCCGCGGCGCCGGTCGATGACGTGCTGCTCGCGTACCTGTCACGCGCGCGCGCGCTGCACCTCGAGGCAGACGTGGCCGAGGCGAGCGGAGACCCCGCGCGCGCGAAGGCGGCGCTCTCGCGGCTCATCGACGCTCCCGAGCCCCGACCCGCGCCGGAGATCGACGAGGTCGTCGCCGACACCCGCGCGCGCCTCGCCGAGATCCGCGCTCGCGGGGGAGACTTCGACGCGGCCGAGCGCGACGTCGGCGCCGGGCTCGATCGCGCGCGCGAGCCGACGTACTTTCGGGGGCACCTGTACGAGGTCCTCGGCCTCGTGCACGAGCGCCGAGCGGCTGCGCTCGAGAAGGCAGGACGCGCGGACGACGCGAAGGCCGCGCGCGCGCGGGCGATCGACGCGAGCGAGGAGGCCGTGAAGATCCAGGACCACGTGCTGCAGCGCGTGGCGCCGAGCCCGGCGACGTCGGGGGCCCGGCCGTGAGCCCGCGCGCTCCCCTCGCGCACCTCACCCTGCTCGGGCTCGCAGCGTGCAGCCGCGGCCGCGAGCCGATGAGCCCCGCGGCGCAGGCCGCCGGAGCGCCCGCCGAGTCCCCCCCCGCGACCGCCGCGACCGCCTCGCCTCCCCCGCCCGCTCCCCCGGCCGCGCAGCTCTCGTCCACGGGCGCGACCGCGGCGACGCCGGCGCCGAGCCCGGACCGCCCGGTCGCGCCGCGCGCCGTGGCGAAGAAGGAGGCCGAGCACCGCGCGCAGGGCGCCGACGCGCTCGGCCCGTCGACCCGCGAGCTCGACGACGCCCTCGCGCGGGTCGTGCTGGAGGGCGACGCGATCCTCAAGCTCTCGGGCGCGTCCTCGTGCGGCGACGCGTGCCGGGCCCTCGCGTCGATGGAGCGCGCGGCGCGCACCGTCTGCGATCTCGTCTCGCCCGAGGAGCGAGGCCGATGCGACGACGCCGCGGCGCGCCTGCGCGCGGCGAGGAGGCGCGTGCGCGACGCGTGCGGCACCTGCGCGAACGGCCCCACCACCGATCCCGACGCGCCGCTCCGATGACCGCGCCGCTCGCGCGCGACGTGCGGTTCGGCGGGACATGGTCGCCCGCGCAGCGCGTGAAGAACGACGCGCTGTTCGCCGCCGCGTCCCTCGCGCTCGGCGTCGCCGTGCGCCTGCCGCTCGGCGCGCGGGTGCGGCTGGGGCGCGCCCTCGGCGCGGTCGCGTGGCTCTGGCCCCCGCTTCGCGCCCGCGCGTCACGCCCCGCGAGGGCCGCGCTCGGCGACGACGCGCCGTCGAGCCTCGCGTGCGCTCGCGCGCTCGGAGAGCTGGCCGCGCGCTGGATCGAGGGGCTGCGCCCTCGCCCCTACCCTCAGCTCGAGCTGGCCGAAGCATCCCGCGAAGAGCTCCGACGAGCGCTGGCGCCAGGTCGAGGCGTCGTGTTCGCGACCGCGCACCTCGGCCCGTGGGAGGCGATGGGCCCGCTGCTCGTCGCCGAGGGCTTCCCGATCGTCACTGTCACGAGAGAGAGCTACGATCCTCGCTTCGACGCGCTCTACCGCGCGCTCCGCGACGCGCACGGGGTGCAGACGATCCCGCGCGGCTCGCCGGGCGCGCCGAAGGCCATCCTGCGCGCGCTGCGCGGAGGCAGGGTGCTGGGGTTTCCGATGGACCTCTCCGGTCGGGGCGTGCGCACGGTCGAGGCAGAGTGGTTCGGCCGCACCGCGGCGACGCCGGTCGGCCCAGCGGAGCTCGCGTTGCGCACGGGCGCGAGCGTGGTGGTCGGCACTCCGGCGCCGCGAGGCCAGCTGCTGATCTGCCAGGTCGACACGCGCGGCCACGACGCGGGCTCGCTCACCCAGGCGCTCGCGACCGAGCTCGCGGCGCGGATCACGGCGCTCCCGACCGCGTATCCCTGGATCGCCCGTCGATGATGTCACCGGTCACGGGACGATCACGCCCCCGGGCCAGGCGTGGCGGTTCGGGGCGCCCCGCGGCACGGGAGGTGGCCGCGCACCACCGGACGCCCGGCGCGTCGCCGAGCCCACCGCGTCGGCGCAGCACCGGAACCCCAGGGTGTGGAAGCGGAACGACGGCGCGTGTCCGCTCATGACGGCGCGGCACGAGTTGCGCGAGCGGATCCACGAGCCTCCCTTCAGCGCGGCCCACGCGCCCGGCCCGCCCACCGACTCGGCGTTGACCCACTCGTCGAAGTTTCCCGTCAGGTCCGCGACGCCGTGCGCGCTGTCGCACGTGGCTCTCCTCCCCGACGCATCGCTGCGGTCGACCCGCGCGAGCTCCCTCTGCCGCACCTCTGGATCGCGCGCGAGCATGCGGTCGAGCAGCACCATCTGCGGCGGCAGATCGATGTTGCACGCGGACGCGTCGCGCGTGACTCCGGTCGGGAACGGCAGCTCCTCGGGCCCCTCGCACGCGGCCGTCCACTCCGCCTCCCAGCACAGGCGCTTGCCGACCGACGCGCACGTCGACGCGGCGTCGTACCAGTTGGCCACCCCGACCGGGTGCGCCCCGACGCGGTTGGGATACTCGTACCGATCGATGCAGTACGAGAGCGGCTCGCGCGCCCCGACGCACCGGCTCGCGCGCTCGTACTCGGTGCAGATGTGTCGACGGTCGCGCGTCTCCACCGCGCGTACGCAGCGCCGCTCGAGGCGTGGGCAGTAGTCCCGCGCGACGTGCACCATCCCGTCCGGGCACGGCCTCGGCGCGCGGTCCTGGGCGACGGAGGCGACGGGGGCCGCGACCGGCACGGGAGCGCTCGAGGCCGCGGTCGGGGCCCCCGCGACGGACGCCGCCGAGCTCGTGGGGAGCGTGTCGATCCGCGTCGCCTCACCAGGCGCGGCGCCCGCACCTGCGCAGGCCGCCCCGGCGACGGCGGCGATCCCCGTCCACCCCCTCCCCCGCATCCCCGCTCACCCGCTCGTCGCGACCCGCAAGAGGCTGCTCGAGCGCTCTTCGAGCGCGATCTCGCGCACGAGCGAGAGCCCGACGTACGCCGCGAGGCGCTGGATCTGGCCGCGATCTCCCGTGAGCACGCGGGTCGTCACCGACGTGCCGCCGGGGTGCGCCACCGCCCAGTGGACGAGGCCGACCGGCTTCTCGGGCGTGCCGCCGGTCGGGCCGGCGATGCCCGTCACCGACAGCGCGACGTCCGCCTCCGCGGCGCGCCGGATCCCCTCGGCCATCGCCCGAGCCACCTCGGGGCTGACCGCGCCGTGCGCGCGCAGGGTCTCCTCGTTGACGCCGAGGATGCGCGTCTTCGCGCTGTTCGCGTACACGATCGCGCCACCGACGAAAAAATCGCTCGCCGGCGCGCGCGTCAACAGGTGCCCCACGAGCCCGCCCGTGCACGACTCCGCCACCGCGAGCCGCCACCCGCGCGAGCGCAGCGCGCGCCCGACCGCGAGCGGGAACGTGTCGCCGCCCTCGCCGTACACCGCCGCGCCGAGGCGCACCCGCACCTCCTCTGCCACGACGAGCGCGGTCTGGCGGGCGTCGGCCTGGCTCGTCGCCGAGACGTGCACCTTCACCTCCACCTCCGGGAAGCTCGCGCGGTAGCCCAGCGTCAACCCGGCGTGCTGCTCCTCGAGCCCCGCGAGCTTCTCGCCGACCGCGGACTCGGGCAGGCCGAAGGTGCGGAGGCGCACCTGATGGCTCGTGACCACCGCGACCGACCGCAGCCGCGGCGCGATGTGCGCCTCCCACAGGTGCTCCAGCTCCCGCGGCACGCCGGGCGTGAAGTACGCGCGACAGTCACCGATGAAGGCGGCGAACCCCGGCGCCGTCCCCGCCGCGTTCGACAGCGCCTGCGCGCCCTCGGGCAGCTCCGCCTGCTTCGAGTTCGACGGGGACATCTCCCGGCCCGCGCGCTCGAAGCGCCGCCGGATCGCCTCGAGCGAGGGCTCGTGACAGACCAGCGGCACCCCCAGCGCCCTCGCGACCGCCGCGGCCGTGAGATCGTCGGTCGTCGGTCCCAGCCCGCCGGAGCACACGAGCACCGACGCGCGCTCGGACAGGCGGCGAAGCGCCGCGACGATCTCGCCCTCGTCGTCGGGCACCACCTCCACGCGCGCGACCTGAAACCCGAGCTCGGTGAGCCGCGCGGCGAGCCAGGGGCCGTTGGTGTCGGCCAGCTCCCCGCGGGTCAGCTCCGTCCCGATGCACAACACGGCAGCGGTCATCAGACGACGCACGTTACGGCGAGTCTGCCGCCCGCGGGAGAAAAATGCGCCGCGGGTGGCAGGCTGCCCGAACCCCCAGGCTCGACGTGGGCGCCGAAGCCCCTCAGCTACAGCCCATCGAATTGCCGCAGTTCAGGCACTTGTAGCAGGCGCCGTTGCGGACGGTGATGTGCCCGCAGCCGTCACAGACCGGCGCGTCGCCCATCATCTCCTCGAGCTGCGCGTCGAGCGCCGACGCCGAGACGCCCTCGGCCAGGCTCTCCCTCGTCGTCGCGTGCAGCGTGACGCCGGACGCGAGCGCCGACGACGGGATGCTCGGCGGCTCGCGGTACGTGGTCTCCGCCGGGTCCGCGATCTTCGGCTCGGGCTTCACGTGCGCGAGATCGTAGCGCTCCAGGTACTCGACGCCGAGGACGCGGAACAGGTAGTCGACGATGCTCGTCGCGAGCTTGATGTTCGGGTGCCCCTCGACCGAGCCCTGCGGCTCGAACCGCGTGAACGTGAACTGCTCGACGAACGTCTCGAGCGGCACGCCGTACTGCAGCCCCACCGACACCGCCATCGCGAAGCAGTTCATCAGCGAACGGAAGGCGGCGCCCTCCTTGTGCATGTCGATGAAGATCTCGCCGAGCGTGCCGTCCTCGTACTCGCCCGTGCGCAGGAAGATCTTGTGCCCGCCGACCCGCGCCTCCTGCGTGAACCCGCGGCGCTTCTTCGGCAGCCGGACGCGGTAGCCCTTCGGCGAGGTCTGCGGGACGGGCGGCACCATCGACGCGACCGTCGCCAGCGCCTCGACCGCGGCGACCGGCTCCTCTCCGGACTTCTCCTTGGACGACGACGACAGCGGCTGCGAGGCCTTGCACCCGTCGCGGTAGAGCGCGACGGCCTTCAGCCCGAGCTTCCAGCCGAGCTCGTAGACCTCGCGCACCTCGTCGACGGTCGACTCGTTCGGCAGGTTGACGGTCTTCGAGATGGCCCCCGAGAGGAAGGGCTGCGTCGCGGCCATCATCTTGATGTGCGAGACCGGCGGGAGGAACCGCGTGCCGAGCTTGCCGCAGCGGCTCGCGCAGTCGAACACGGGGTAGTCCTCCGCGCGCAGGTGCGGCGCGCCCTCGACCGTCATGCGTCCGCCGATCGTGTCGCCGGCCGCGTCGATCTCGTCCGCGGTGAACCCGAGGTGACGCAGCAGCGAGAAGCCGGGCTTGCGCTGCTCGGCCGGCGCGCCGAGGCGGGCCAGGGTCTCCTCGCCGAGCACCCACGGCGCGAACGCGAGCTCGAGCTCGAACGCGCCGGGCAGCGCGGCCTCGACCTTCGCGAGCTCCGCGTCGGTGAGGCCGCGATCACGCAGGCTCGCGCGGTTGACGAACGGCGCGCCGAGCAGCGTGTTCGTGCCCTGCACGTACGCGACGATCTCGGTGACCTCGACCTCGGAGTAGCCGAGCTTCCGCAGCGCCGCGGGCACCGTCTGGTTGACGATCTTGAAGTAGCCCCCGCCGGCGAGCTTCTTGAACTTGACGAGCGCGAAATCGGGCTCGACGCCCGTGGTGTCGCAGTCCATCAGGAGGCCGATGGTGCCGGTCGGCGCGAGCACGGTCGCCTGCGCGTTGCGGTAGCCGTGCTCGACGCCCTTGTCGACGGCGACGTCCCAGTCCTCGCGCGCGGCGCGAAGGAGCGCCTCGGGGCACGCGTCGGCGTCGATCTGGTACGCGGCGTCGCGGTGCATCCGCATCACGCGCAGCATCGGCTCGCGGTTCTTCGCGTAGCCGGGGAAGGCGCCCTTCGACGCCGCCATGTCCGCGCTCGCCGCGTACGCCTGCCCGCACAGGATCGCCGTCAGCGCGCCCGCCATCGCGCGGCCCTCGTCGCTGTCGTACGGCAGCCCGAGCTTCCAGCCGAGCTCGTAGACCTCGCGCACCTCGTCGACGGTCGACTC
>JADLFU010000084.1 GCA_020849655.1 Polyangiaceae bacterium
CGTCAAGCGCAGGACCCACTCGCTGTACCGCCAGGGCGTCTACTGGTTCCACGCCATCCCCACCATGCGCGAAGATTGGCTTGCTCGCCTCATGACCGCCTTCGACCGCATCGTTCGCGAGCACCCGCTTCTCAGCCACTTCTTCGAGATCAAATGAGGGGATGCTTCAGGGCCGGGGTACGACACGCAGAACACGCGGTCGTTCCAGTTTGTCCCGCTCTGGGGCATCGCGGTCTTCTTCCTGTACGCGCCGCGCCGGGTCGATTGCCCGCGGTGCGGCGTCGTCGTCGAGATGCTGCCGTGGGCCACGGGCAAGCAGGCGGCGACACCGAGCTTCCTCTGGTTCCTCGCGAGCTGGGCGAAGCCGCTGTCGTGGAAGGAGACGGGACGGCGCTTCGGCGTCTCGCCGCAGCTGGTGTTCACCGCCGTGGAGATGGCCGTCGCGTGGGGCCGCGCGCACATGAACCTCGACGGGATCCGCTCGATCGGCGTGGACGAGATCGCCTGGCGCGTGGGGCAGCGCGACTTCACGGTCGTCTACCCGATCGACCATCACCAGAAGCGGTTGCTCTGGGTCGCGCAGCACCGGACGAAGGAGGCGTTCTCGAGGTTCTTCGACTGGCTGGGCGAGGAGCGGACGCGCGGGCTGCAGCTCGTGGCGAGCGACATGTGGAAGGCGTTCTTGACGGTGCTGAGGCAGCGCGCGCCCGGCGCGGTTCACGTCTTGGACCGCTTCCACGTGATGCAGATGGTGACCAAAGCTGTCGACGAGGTGCGCCGCGCGGAGGTGAAGAAGCTGAAGGCTGCGGGGAAGGCGCCTGTGCTGGCCGACTCGCGGTACCTGCTGCTCAAGAACCGCGAGAACCTGGACGAGCGACAGTCCTCCAGGCTGGGGGACCTGCTGAAGATCAACATCGCCACGGTGAAGGCGTACCTGCTGAAGGAGCAGCTGCGTCACTTCTGGTCCTACACGACCCCACACTGGGCCGGCCGGTTCCTGGACCCGTGGACCGCCACGGTCATGCGCACCCGGCTCGAGCCGTTCCGCGCGGTGGCCCGCTCGTTCCGAAACCACCGGCCCCTCATCCTCAACTGGTTCGCGGCGAGGCGGAAGGGGGCCTTCGCGCTGGGCGCCACGGAGGGCCTCAACAACAAGGCGAAACTGAGCTCCAAAATGGCGTACGGGTTCCGCACCGAGAAGCACGCGCAGATCGCCTTGTTCCATAGGCTCGGCAACCTCCCGGAGCCGGAGTGGCTCACCCACAGATTTACGCGGTGACCCGATTTTCCGAGGCTTCAAGGGCCTCCTCCAGGCCGACGCCAGCAGCGGGTATCACCGGATCGAGCGTGGCGTTCCCGCCGATGACCGCGGCGGCGCCGCCGCGGGGCCTGTCACCCTGGTGGGTTGCTTCGCCCACGCTCGCCGGTACTTCTTCGAAGCCGCCGTCTGCAAGTGCCCTGTCGGTGCGGAAGGGCTGAGGCGATTCGCCGCGATGTACGCCGTCGACGACAAGCTCGCTCACCTGCCCCCGGTAGACCGCAAGCGCGAGCGCCTGGTGCACCTCTCTCCTCTCGTCGACGACTTCTTCACGTGGGTTCGCGCCTCGGCCCAGGCGACCACCGGGCGCAGCCTCGCCACGCGCGCGCTCGGCTACGCGCTCAACCAGGAGCAGGAGCTGCGCCGCGTGCTCATCGACGGGCGGCTGCCGCTCGACAACACCCGCAGCGAGCGCGCGCTGCGCACCATCGTCGTCGGTCGAAACAACTGGCTCTTCTATGGCAGCGACGTCCACGCAGAGGCCGCCGCAGCCCTCTTCAGTGTCATCTCCTCCTGCCGCCCCTGCCGCCTCCACCGCATCGATCCTGAGCGGTACCTCGAGGAGGTCCTCCGGCTGTTGCCCATCTGGCCCAAGGCGCGGCACCTCGAGCTCGCGCCCCTGCACTGGGTTGCGACGCGCGCTCGCCTCGACCCTCGGCAGCTCGACGTGCCCGTCGGGGAGATCTCCGTCCCGCCACCGCCGTGAGTGCGCGCGCCGTGCGCGCGACAGCGCGCTGAGGGCAGGACCGCGCTCGGGCTCGGGGGCGCCAGCCTCGCTCCGCGTGGGGCGCAGGTTCCGTAGGGGCCGTAGGGGCCCGGCCGCCGCTGACCGGCCCACTCCGACCAACGGCGCCGCTGTCGTGTCTGCCGCGCTCTCGGACCTCGGGCTGTCTCCCGGCAGCGCCGCGCGACCGTGGGCGGTGGAGCGCCGAGGGCTGAAATTCGTCGTGCCGTGAGGCATCCCTCGGTCTTCTCCCATGCTCGTGCGGCTGGCGGGAGATGCTGTTCGTGCAGCGGTTACGATGCAACGACCGTGACGGTCGCCGCACACAACGCGATCCGTCGCCCACGGATGTTTGCGTCGAGTCAGATTTTCGCGTCGAGCCCGCAGAACGAGTCAGCGCGTTTGAGACAGCGAGCATGAAGAATCCATGTGGCGCTCGGCCTGGTGAGGGAACGTCGCGCAACCGCGACGCCGGGGCGAGGTAGGCACCCCCGCGGCGACGCCACCCACGACGAGGACGGATCCGTCGGGAGCGCGCTCGCGGTGTGCCCGGACCGCGCGGACGCCATCGCCGTCGCCCCCGCGGCCGCGAACGCGCCTCTGACCACCGCTCGGCGCTCGCGAGGGCCCCGCCACCGAACCCGCCCACGACGAGCGCGGAGCCGTCCGGCGGCGCGCTGACAGTGTGATCGTAGCGAGCCGCGGCGAGGCCGCCCGTCGTCCCATCCACGGACCGGCCACGCCGGCCACGCCCCGACGCGCGCCGCGCCCACGCCGATCACGGCCGGAGCTCGGCCCGATCGATCCCGTGCTCCTCGATCAGCCGGTACGTCTTCTGCCTCGTGAACCCAAGCGCGCGCGCCGCCTCCGACACGACCCCGTTGGCTCGTGTGAGGATCGCGACGACCTCCTCGCGGCTGACCGCCCGCGGAGGGCCCGAGCGAGAGGGCGCGGCGCGCGCGTGCGCGGCCCCGCCGCGAGGCGCGAGCACCTTCTCGGGCAGCTGGGCGCGGGAGATCATGGGGCCATCCGCGGTGACGACGGCGCGGCGCGCGCACTGCTCGAGCTCGCGGACGTTCTGGGGCCAGTCGTGGAGGAGCAGCGCCTCGACGGCCTCCGGCTCCAGACCGAGGGGCGGGCGCCCCGCCGAGAACGCGTCGAGCGCGCGACGAAAGAGCGGGAAGACGTCCTCCCGCCGCTCGCGCAGCGCCGGCAACACGACGCGGAGGCCGTCCAGGCGGGCCGCGAGATCCTCACGAAAGTGACCCCTCGCGACCGCCTCGTCGAGCGAGCCCTGCACCGCCGCGATGAAGCGCACGTCGACCTCGGCGACCCTCGTCTCGCCGACCGGCAGCACCTCGCCCACGTCGACCGCCCGCAGGAGCTTCGCCTGGACCGACGGCGGCAGGTCGAGCACCTCGTCGAGGAGCAGCGTCCCGCGGTGCGCGCTGCGCACGACGCCGTCGGTGTCACGGACCGAGCCGCTGAAGGCCCCGCGGCGCGCGCCGAACAGCTCCGACTCCGCCAGCGACTCGGGCACGGCCGCGCAGTTGAGCGCGACGAACTCGCCCGCGCGCCGCGAGGCCTCGTGCACGGCGCGCGCGACGCGCTCCTTCCCGCTGCCGGTCGCCCCGCAGATCAACAGTGAGAGCCGATCGCCCGCGGCGCGCAGCGCGGGCCCGACCGCGGCGCCGAGCAGCTCGCTGCCCCACAGGCCCGGCGCGAGCTCACGGAACCCAGGTGAGCCCGCGGGCGGCCGCCGCACGACGACGGCGCAGTCGTCGCTGAAGCGGAGCACGGTGCCTGGCTCCACGGCGACGCGGTCGCCGGCCGAGAGCCTGTGGCCGTCGACGAACGTCCCGTTCCGGCTCTGCAGGTCTTCGACCATCCACACCGGCCCGCGCCGCTCGAAGCGGGCGTGCTGGCGCGACGCCCCCGCCCCCGCGAGGCGGACGACGCAGCGCTCGTCTCGGCCCACCACCGTCGGCGCCGTCAGCGGCACGTCGCGGGGCGCTCCCGGGTGGACGAAGCGCACCACGAGCTCCCCGTGGCGAGAGCCGTCGGAACCAGGTCCTTCGCGCCCTGCTCTGGGCGCCGTCGAGTCGAGGTGGCTCATCGAGGGGTGACTCCGGGGTGGTTGGGTGTCAGTAGGGATTGTTGGTGTCGAACCTGGAGCCGCGGCGCCCGCTCACCTCCACGGGCGGCGGCGCTGGCGCGTGCGGGGCCGGGCGCGGCGCGGCGATCGAAGGATGGTCGGCGGCCGCGGGGGGAGGGGGCGAGGCGTGGGAAGAGGCGGTCGTGGGAGGCGAGGCCGCGCTCGCCGCGTCACTTGCAGGAGACGCGGGGGGCGCGGGGGGCGTGGAGGGGTCCGGCGCGCGCGCGGGCGCGACGGACGCCGGGGCGGCCCTCCGCTCGCGCACCTGCCAGCCAGTGATCGCCGCGGCGCCGAGGAGCGCCACGCCGACGGCAGGCACGATCCAGGGTCGGCGAGGCGGCGCCGCGCGGTCGGACGTCCGCCCGAGACCGCCCGTCGTCTGCGGGGCGCCCGGCGCGCTCTCCGCGCGCCCCTCGAGATCACTTGCATCGAGGCGACCCTCACTCCGCGCCGGCGCCGTCTCGTCGAGCGAGGCGCTCGTCCCGGCGAACCGTCGGATCGCGCGGGCGAACTCCGACGCGTCCGCGTACCTGTCCGAGGGCTCGTGCGCGAGCGCCTTCGAGACCACCTCGGCGAGGCCCGGCGGCAGGTCGGGGCGCAGCTCGAACAGTGACAGCGCCGGCTTCGTCAGGAGGTGCGCCATCACCTGCGCGAAGGTCTCGCCCGGGTGAGGCAAGCGGCCGCCCGTCAGCGCCTCGAACGCCACGACCCCGAGCGCGTAGACGTCGATCCGCCCATCGATCGGATCGCCGCTCGCCTGCTCGGGCGCCATGTAGTGCGCCGTCCCCACGGGAGACGCGGTCGTCGTCAGGATCGCCCCGGGAGCGTCGAGCGCCTTCGCGACGCCGAAGTCGAGGATCTTGATGAGCTCCGTCCCGTCCGAGCGCGTCGTGCAGAACAGGTTCGAGGGCTTGATGTCCCGGTGGACGACGCCGCGGGCGTGCGCCGCACAGAGGCCTGCGCACACCTGCTCGACGACGCGGACGATCTGCCCGATCGACATCGACCCCCGGCGCAGCCGCGCGGCGAGCGTCTCGCCCGAGAGGAGCTCCATCACCATGTACGCCGCGCCGTCGTCACAGCGCCCGAAGTCGACGATCGACACGAGGTTCTCGTGGCAGAGGCTGCCAGTGACGACGGCCTCTCGCTTGAAGCGCTGCTCCGCCTCGGGGCCCA
>JADLFU010000085.1 GCA_020849655.1 Polyangiaceae bacterium
GGCATCTTCCTGCGCTTCAAGCGCCAGCTCTCCGACCCGCGCACGGACGGCAACTCGCAGCAGGTGTTCTTCCGGCGCGACGAGTCGTTCGAGCTCGTGGTGCGCCAGGCGCCCGAGGGCGCCATCGGCGTCGCGCCGAAGCCCGCGCTCCAGGCCGACGAGCTGCTGCTCTGCGACGTGCGCCGCCGCCCGGGGCAGACGCAGATCCTCGTCGCCGACCTCGATACGTCGCGCCGGCAGGCGTTCATCTTCGCGCAGGGCTCGTCGGTGTCGGTGGTAACCGGGACCTGGAGCATCCTCCAGCCGCTCGCTGCGACCGTCCAGGCGGCCTTCGACGAAGCCGACGCCGAGCTGCGAGACCACTTCACCGCGGTCGCCCGACGCCATGCGGCGACCGCGATCGACTACGCGCCGCACGGCTTCGTCGGCGCGGGCAACGTGCAGGCCGCTGTCGACGAGCTGATCGACGACCTCTCGACCGGCGCGGTGGGCAGCTCCGGTGCCTCACGCGTTGGTGTGGATGCGGCCGCGGGAGCGCCGAACGCTCTCCCTGCGGGCTCCGTGAAGAGCCAGCTCGCGCAGCTCCTCGGCTTCCTCAACACGCACGTGAGCGCGCCGACCGGCGCGCACAACGCCGCGGCCATCGCTGCGACGGCCCACAACAACATCGCCGGCACGAACGTCCAGTCGCAGCTCCAGGAGATCGTCACCGACCTCCTCGCCACCGGTGCCTCCGCGCCCGGCGTTGGTCTCGTCGGCGTAGATGCGATCGCCGGTGCGCCCACCGCGATCGCGGCCGGCACGCTTCGCGCCGCGCTCGTGAGCCTTCTCGGTGGACTCAACGGTCACGTGAACCAGGCGAGCGGCGCGCACGCCGCGAGCGCCATCTCGGTCGCCGACGCCGGCAGCAACCTCAACGCGGTGAACGTCGAGACCGCGCTCGCCGAGGTGCTCGACGCCTACGAGGGCGATCACTTCCGCGGCAACGAAGCCAGCCCTGGACAGCACAAGGCGATTCGCCAGCCCAACCTCGGCGGGACCAAGGCGCTCCTCTGGGACTCTCAAGGCAACGGCGGAATCGGCGCGCGCCTCCGCGTCTACGCGGACTCCGACAACATCTGGTTCACGCTGAACGCCTCGTGGAACGGGAGCGCGTGGGCACGCGACAACACCGGCTACTACGCGGGCGGGTTTCGCTTCTCGCGGCTCGACTTCGAGTTCCTACACGAGGACACCTTCGCGGCGACCTTCACGACGTGGACACGCAGGTGGCTGCTGCCCATGAGCAACACCGTCAACTCCGCGTTCGAGCTCGCGGGCACGGTGAGAGAGGTTGGGCGTCTCGGGTTGGAGTGGACCAACTCCTTCAACGGCACACGCACGGTCGCAGGCGGTGGCGGCGTCACGTTCCGCAACCGGTTCCCGGCGGCGCCGTCGTCGATCACCTTGAGCGTGAACACGGCGAGCAGTGGCTTCGCCGGTACGCCGAACACCGGCTACGCGGACCGAGACGGGTTCGGCTTCTTCTCGTTCCAGTCTCTCGCCGCTGCAGCGACGGCGTACTGGTTCGGCTCGTACACCGCGATTGCGTGAGGGAGACCATGGCCGTTCAGGAGATCACCAGCACCGAGGTCGTTCAGCGCTGCGCCAAGTGCGATCGTGAGAACCGCATCCCTCTTGCGACGATCGAGGCGGGCGTCGAGCGCGACGATCAGGTCGAGGACGACGTCGTTCCGCTCCCGGAGTGCCCGACTTGTCGCTCGCGCGAGTTCTTGATCCGCTCCCCGGTCGACGAGCAGGAGTACCCGGCGCAACGAGGCAGCGCGGGTCACCTGCACCGACTGCTCGTAGACGAGTTGCACTCGCAGCTCGTGAAGCGCGGCCGCGTCGTCGAGCGCATGCGCAGCAAGATCGACAAGGTGCTCACGCGCCCGATCGCGACCGAGGCGCTGCGGCAGTTCTTCGACAAGGGGCTGAAGATGCCGGCACGCGCGGTCGAGCAGCTCCAGGGGAAGGAGCCCAGCCAGTGAGCGGCGGCTTCATCGTCAGCGGTGTCGCGATGGCTCCCGTCGAGGGCCTCTCGGTGCGCACGTACGCGGAGGACGGCGTCCATCGTTTCCCGTCGAAGGGCAAGAGGGCGCGCGCCGTGGAGGTCGTCATCCACGAGACCGTCACGCGCAGCGTCGATTCCACCGTCGCGGTCCTGAAGAAGCGCGGGCTCGGCGTTCACCTCGTGATGGGCGCGGACGGCGCGCTCACGCAGCACGGCGATCTCGCGACAGACATCCTCTGGCACGCGAGCCAGCACAATGGCGCGTCGTTCGGAGTCGAGGTCGTGAACCCGTACTACCCGAGCTACCTGAAGCCGGGCCTGCCGTGGGCGCGCGTCATCAAGGCGCCGTGGGCACACAAGGGTGAGTACGTCCTGCCGACGCACGCGCAGGCCGAGGCCGTCGCGCAGCTAGTGAAGTGGACGCTGAGCGCGCCCGCGCCGGGCATCGCCGTCCCGCGCGTGTGGCCGGGGCTACGCGACGGACGCTTCACGCTGGGCCTCGTGCCCGCCGCTGCGAAGGCGCCGCTGCCGGGTGTGCTCGCGCACCAATACTTTGGGCACGCCGACGGCTCGATGCCCGTCCTCTACGCGTGGCTGCGCATCGAGGCCGGCCTCGCACCCGACGTCGCGTTCGAGGAGGCGGTGAAGCGCGTGACCGGCGTGCGGCGCGCGGACGTCCGAGACCTGCTACCCACGCACGTCGTGGCCTGAACGAAGGAGAGCGTCATGGAGAACTTCACCAGCGTCGCGACGTGGTTGCAGGCAACCGGGCCCTACGGACTCGTGGCCGTCTTGGCGTGGGCATTTTGGAAGGTGAACGAGAAGAAGGACGCGCAGCTCCGCGAGCTCTTCGACAAGGTCGCCGAGATGGGCCGCGCGCAGACGGAGGCGGTGACCAAGGTCGAGGCCGCGCTCGTGGCGCTGAAGGACGCCATCGAGGACCTGCACGACAAGGCAGCGTGACCGAAAGTAAGGTCATTCTCGCGGTCATCGCGACGTTCCGCGATGCCGCGCGCGGCCGGTCGAATCTTCGCTTCTTCGCCTTGGAAGGTCGCCAGAAGGAAGCCTGTATGTCGTCGCGAACGGGGCGCATCCCAACCACCCCGACGGAGGCGACGACATGAAGGTGAGCGAGCTGATCGAGCTGCTGGAGGAGCAGGACCCGGACGCGGAGGTCATCCTCCAAGAACAAGCTGGGTACCCGATGGAGTACGCCCTGCTGGGCGTGACGACGCGCGACGAGGTGCTCCGCGCCGAAGCGGAGGAGCGCGAAGACGGCCTCGAGGACAAGTACGGCCTCGATGGCGGTCGCGCCCGCAACGACGTCTTCCTCGTCGAAGGCAGCCACCTTCGTTACGGCTGCAAGGCTGCGTGGGACGTGGCCACGCGGTGAACCTGCGCGTGTGCTCCCAGCGAGGTCGATTCTTCACGGACTGACCTTGCTGGGGGCCCGAACGGAAGCCTGTATGGCGAGGCGATCAACGCGGAGGACCACGATGAAGACCCTCGGCACGACGACGACCTACGACGGCACCGAGCACCGCTGCCTGCGCGGCCACGAGCTGCTCATCGTCGCGGTGATGAAGAACGCCCTCCGCGCTGACTACGACCCGGACAAGGACGGGCAGTACATCACCGACGAGCGCGACCTCGAGCGGGCGGGCGGCGTGACCGCCGACGACCGCGTCGAGGTGCAGCCCTGGCTCGAAGCGGAGGGGCGCTTCAGCTTCGTGTCGAGCGACCCGCGCACCATCGACCTCGCGTGCTTCGCGAGCCTGAAGCGCTGACGACCTGAACGACGCCGCGCTCCCTCACGGAGCGAAAGCCCACCACGCGAGCCAAGGGCGCGCGCGTGAAGGGCGACGTGTACCCAGCGCCCGACGAGGAGAGCAGTCATGAGCAGGAAGGCCAATACCACGAAGGCGAAGTCCAAGAAGGAGAACCTCGCAGCCCTCGGGCTGCCGGCGCTGTGGGAGCGCTTCAAGGAGGCGACGGGGGAGACCACCAAGAGCCCGAACAAGAAGTTCCTCGTCCGGCGCA
>JADLFU010000086.1 GCA_020849655.1 Polyangiaceae bacterium
GGCCTGCGTCCGCGCCATCCGCGCCCCGGGGATCTCGCCTGCGGTCCGCCCTCGGAGACCATCAGCCCATCCTTCGTGCAGTACCCTCCGGCGCCGTCGATCAGCGACGCGATGACCGCGCGCGCGACGCGTCTGAGCCGCGCCTCCGTGGCGATGTCTCCGGGGGTGAGCGGCGCGTCCTCGGCGTCGACGCGGTACCGCCTCGCGAGCGCCTCGGCCGCGGCGTCGGTGCTCGCGGCGGCGGCCTTCGCGCGCGCGGAGTCGCTGTCGCGGGCCAGCTGCCAGACGGCGGCGCCCGCCGTCATCGCGGCGATGACGGCGAGGCACACCACGAGCGCGAGGCGCTGGCGCAGCGACATCGTCAGAGCGCGTGGTGGTGGCCGCGCGGCCCGCGCTCCGGCTGCTTGAACGTCTCGCCCGTGGGCAGCGTCAGCTCGGTGGCGAAGAGCGACGCGCCGTCGGCGTAGCGTCCGCCCTTGCCGCGGACCTGCACCTTCGCGCCCTCGACCAGGCCCGCCGCCGCCTCGTGCGCGAGCCGGCCGTGCACGCTCACGGTCGAGCCGTCGGAGAGCAGCAGCAACTCGACGTCGCCGCGCGGACCGCGGACCGCGGCCGTGATGGTCGCGGAGACCTCGACGTCCTCGAGGGTCGGGCGCTCGGCGCGCCGCGCGGGCGGGCCCTCGGGCGCGGTGTAGAGCGAGGCGCCCGCGGGCGTCGCGATCGACCGCGCGAAGACGTGCTTGTCGTGACCGAATCCATCAATCTTCACGCTCTGCCCGGCCGTGAGCTTCGCGGACGCGGCGTCGGGGCGCACGCGCACGAGCGTGCCGTCGGTGAGCAGCAGGCGGTCGACGTCGCCCATCGGGCTGCGGAGCGCGCGCTGGATGGTGCCCGCCTTCTCGAGCTTCTCCGGGCGGGGCGGGGCCTTCTCCAGCTCCCGCGTCTCGCCCGACGCGAGGATCACCGACTCGACGAAGAGGCCGGTGCCCGCGGCAGACTTGGTGCCGTGGCCCGTCAGCGTGATGACGTCGCCCACCTTCGCGTCGAGCGCGGCGCCGCGCGGCGAGAGGCGCCCCGTGGTGCCATCGGCGAGCACCACCGCCTCGGTGCGACCCAGGCGGCCCTCGACGAGCGCGACGATGGCGCCGGTCGACGAGATGGCCGCGAGCTCGGGGGGCGCGCCGCGGTGGCCCATCATCGGCGGGCGGTGATCACCCGGCGGAGGTCCGTCGGGCGGCGGCATCGCGTCGCCGCGTGGCGGGCCGTCGAGCCGCGGCGCGCCCTCGGCGCCGGCGCGCCGCGCGTGATCGTGGCCCCGGCGGTGCTGGCTCGCGTCGACGAGGGTCTCCGCGCCCTTCTTGACGACGGCGCCCATCAGGTGGCGCCCGCCCTCGCGCCTCGGCGACCACGCCTCGATGTCGAGCGTGTCACCGGGCGACACGGCGCCGGCGGCGATCGCGCGCGGAGGCACGCGCACCACCACGCCGCCCTCGAGCAGCAGCCCGTCGATGTCGCCCATCGGCGACACGAGCGCGCGGTCGAGCTTCGCGGTCAGCTTGGTCGGCGCCTTCGGGGCGTCGAGCGGCTGCGCCTCGGGCGCCGACACGGCGGCGGCGGAGGCGTCACCGGAGACGTCGGCCGGCTCGGGATCGGTGCTGGAGCACCCGGCGAGCGCGGCGATGGCGACGGCGGACAGGATGGACGCGATGACGGATCGATTCAGCATGGTTCGGCTTCTCCTCTCGGGGGACGAAGCGGCTACTTCACGCATCGTGCCAGCGCGTGGATCGCTATTTTCTCGGAAGATCTCGGTCGATCCTCGCGCCGGTCGGGGGCGAGCGTACGCGGAGCGTACACCGGTGGATCATTCGACGACGAACTCGACCACCTCGCTCCGCCGTCCGCGCGACTCGACCCAGACCCGGTGCTCGCCGGGGGCGGGGTGCGCGAGCGCCGAGCCGGGGACGGGACCAGGAGGCAGCGGGCGCCCGTCGAGCCACACGCGCGCGTCACCTGTGGCGCCCGAGGCGCGGATGAGCACCGCCTCGCGCGCGCCGAGCGTCGGATCGTGGAGGTAGCGCGCGTGCTCGCGCGGCTCGACGATCGCGAGCGCGTCACGCTCGTCGCCGCCGACGCTCGCCCCCGCGGGACACTCGGGCGACGCGCGCGTCGGCGCGACCGGTCGGCCCGCGGCCCGCGCCCACGCGGCGTACTCATGGCTGTAGCGCTCGAGCACGCGCGTGACGGCGCCTCGGCACGCGGGGCCCGCGGCGAGCCCGTCGCGAGGGTTCACGCGGACCTCGACGTGCACGCCGCACTCCTCGGTGGGCGCCGTGCCGGGGAGGAAGAGCTCGCGCGTCGCGTGGGGGCAGCGTGGCCCGGAGAGCGCTCCCGACAGCGCGCACACCTCGCGCGACTCGAGCGCGTCGCTGGTCGCGAGCGGACCCGGCGCCTCGATCTGCCGCGTCGCCGCCAGCATCACGTCGCGGAACAGCGGCCCCGCGCCCGAGACGCCCGAGACGCCGTGCATCGGGGAGCCGTCGAAGTTGCCCACCCAGACGGCGACGGTGCGCTCGCGCGTCGATCCGACCGTGATGTTGTCGCGGAAGCCCTTCGAGGTGCCGGTCTTGACGGCCACCGGGAAGGGGAGCTCGAGGACGCCGTGGCGGCCGAACGCCATCGCCCTCGCGGCGTCGTCGGACAGCACGTCGGTCACGATCGCCGCGGCCTCTTCGTCCATCACGCGTGTGGGCGGCGGTCGCGCGAGCTCGATCCGCGCGCCGCCCGGGCGCCGCAGCGCCGAGACCGCGCGCAGGGGAACCCGCTCCCCACCGCGCGCGAGCGCCACGTACGCGCCCGCGAGATCGAGCAGGCGCACCTCGCCGTCGCCGAGCGCGAGGCCGACACCGTAGCGCGAGGCGTCCTCGTCGAGCGTGTCGAACCCGAGCTCGCGCAGCCTGGTGAGCACGCGGTCGGGGCCGAGCTGCTCCGCGAGCGCGACGGCCGGCACGTTCAGCGAGCTCGCGAGCGCCTCCCGCGCGCGCACGGGGCCATGAAACTTCCCGTCGTAGTCTCGGGGCCGAAACTCGCCGCCCCTCGACGTGAAGGCGAGCGGCAGGTCCGGCAGCACCGTCGCCGCCGTCAGGTGCCGGCGCTCGAACCCGAGCTCGTAGACGAAGGGCTTCAGCGACGAGCCGGGCTGCCGGCGCGCGAGCACGCCGTCGTTGGCGCCGAGCGCCGCGCGGTCCAGCGCGTCCGGTGAGCCCACGTACGCGAGCAGCTCGCCCGTCGCGTTGTCGACGACGACGGCGGCGGCGGCCGTCGCGCGCTGCGGTCGGAGGCGCGCGGTCGTGGACGCGACGAGCGCCTCGACCTCCCGCTGCAGCCCGGCGTCGATCGTCGTCTCGAGCTCGTCGAAGGGGCCCGGCGGCGCGAGCGGCCCGCGGGTGACCGCCGCGAGCAGGTGCGGCGCGAGCGCGGGCGCGCGCGCCTCGGTCAGGGCGAGCGGCTCGCTCTGGGCCGCGCGCACGCGGGCCGGGTCGACGCCCCGGAGCCGCGACAGCACGACGGCGCGGCGCGCGAGCAGGCGCGCGCGGTGCTTGCGCGGATCGTACAGCGACGGGCCTCGGGGCATCCCGGCGAGCGCCGCGGCCTCGCCGAGCGAGAGGGCCCGCGCGGGCTTGTCGAAGTACGCGAGGGACGCGGCCTCGACGCCGCGCACGCGCGGCGCGAACGCGACGCGCGAGAGGTACTCCTCGAGGACGCGGCGCTTCGACAGCGAGCGCTCGATGCGCAGCGCGAGCGCGGCCTCTCCGAGCTTTCCCCACAGCGTGCGCGGGCGTGGGCGCAGCGTCCGCGCGAGCTGCTGCGTGAGCGTCGAGGCGCCCGAGACGATGCGCCGCGACCACAGCGTCTGCGCCGTCGCGCGGAGGATGGCGAGCGGATCTACGCCCGGGTGCCAGAAGAACCGGCGATCCTCGGCGGCCACGATCGCGGCGACGACGTCGGGCCCCACGTCCTCGAGCGTCACGCGCTGCGCGAGCGAGGAGTCGCCGGCGCGCACGTGCCGCAGCAGCGCGCCGTGGCGATCGAGCACGCGCTGGCTGCTCGCGTAGCCGCCGTCCGTGAGCTCCGCTGGCAGCGCGACGAACCACGACGCGATCCACAGCGCGACGGGCGGCGCCGCGAGCGCGAGCGCCGCGCACGTGAGCCAGATCCGCCGTCGCCGCGTCAAGGCGCGGTGACCTCGAGCGTGTAGTCGGGCGTGTGGCCGAACGTCTCCGGCACGTACATCTCCTCGACGCGCGCCGCCGGCATCGAGAACTTGCCGATCGACGTCGCCCGCGCGAGGTAGCGGTAGCGGTGCAGGCCCGCCGGCAAGGTGTCGGCGAAGAACAGCGCGCGATCGTCGCGCAGCTCGCGGCGGGTCACGGGCGCCCAGAGCCAGCTGCGTCCGTCCGCCTCGCCGTCCTCCGCCTCCTCCATCGCCGTCGTGAGGCGCCGCGCCGCGCCGCGCAGGCTCGTGTCGACCGCCTCGAGGCCGCCCGGGAGCGGATCGTCGATCACGACGTAGTCGCGCGGGGAGGGCGCGACGACCGTCAGCGTGACGAGCACGAGATCGCCCGCGCGGATCTGCGGCGCGACCCCCGCGGGCGCGGCGGCGATCGCGGCCGGGAGCGTGTCGCGCGTCACGACCGCGAGCGACTTGTCGATGAAGAACCCCTGGTCCACCGCGCGCGCGAGCGGGCGCTTCGGCGCGAACCGGAGCCGCGCCTCGTAGAACATGCGCCCCTCGCCCTTCTTCTCGAACGCGAGCACCGAGCCGCCCGCGGAGAGCAGCCGCGACATCGGCGTCGACTGCGTGACGGAGAGCGGCTGGGCGCCGTCGAACCTCGCGCGGAGCACCTCGGCGTCGCCCAGGAACACGCGCGCGTCGAACGCGGGCGGCACGCCCTCGACCGCGCGGCGGTACGCGTCGAGCCCGAGCAGCGCCCACGCCGTCTCCTGGGTCGTGCGCCACTTTCCGCCCCGCCGCTGCGCGAGGAGCCCGACCGCGAGCTTCGGCACGAGCGGGTGCTTCGGCGCGGCCTTCGCGAGCGCGTACAGCGCCATCGCGGTCGCCCGTGCGTCGCTGTCGAGCAGCCCGTGGTAGCGGGCGTCGGCCGTCAGCGTCGCGCCCGGCCCGTCGAGGCGCGACACCCCCGCGAGCTCCGTGACGAGCGTCTGCTTCGCGTCGGCGTCGCCCCCGCCGTCGTGGAGCGCCGAGAGCAAGAGCGCCTTCGCGAACGTCGGCAGCTCCGCGCGCCGCTCGAACAGCCGCGTCGCCGCGCCCGGCTCGGGGGCGCCCGACCCCGCGAGCACGTCGACGATGAAGGCGGCGGAGGCCGGGTCGTGCTCCACGTCGCGCGTCAGGCTCTGGTGGAGGTAGCGCTTCGCGGCGGTGAGGACGCCCTCGCGGACGGGGACGCCGTGCGCCTTCGCGGTCGCGAGGCCCCAGAGCGCGTACGAGGTCAGCCACGGCGAGGAGCTCTCCGACTCGGCCCACAGACCGAAGCCGCCGTCCTCGCGCTGGTTCTGCTGCACCTTCGCGACCGTCTTGTGCACGGCCGCGTCCACCTCGGGGGGCAGCGGCGCGCCGAGCGCCTTCGCGAGATCGCGCAGCGGCAGGAGCGGCACGAGCCGGCTCGTCAGCTGCTCGGTGCAGCCGTAGGGGTACTCGACCAGCTGATCGATCCCGCCGGCGAGCCCGACGAGCGCGGTCGGCGCGACGCTGAGCGTGAGGCCGCCGACGTCGGGGCGCAGCTCGTCGAGCTTGCCGAGCGCCTCTCCCGCCGCCGACTCGGTGTCGCCGGACACCGCCGCGCTCTCGAGCCGAGAGGGAGACACGACGGGGCGCGTGACCGACACGGCGTCGCGGTGCCCCATGCCCTCCGCGACGAACGTGAGCTTGGCCGCGCCGGCCGCGGGCGCGCGCACCGGGAACCTCGCCTCCTTGCTCTCACCGCGCGCGAGCTCGACGCGCTGCTTCGGCGGGCCGTCGAGCGCGAGCCCGTCCGCGGCGAGCGAGACGTCGAACGCGCCGTCGGCCGCGCCCTTCGACGTCAGGATGACCGACGCCTGGAGCGAGTCGCCCGCGCGCAAGACGCGGGGCAGCGCGGGGCGGGCCATCAGCGGCTTGCTCGTCACGACGCGCGCCTCCGCGGCGCCGAAGCGATCGTCCGCGCCCGCGACGACCGCCATCACGCGGTACGACGTCAGGCTCTCCGGCAGCGCGAAGCTCGCGGTCGCGTGGCCGTCTGCGTCGCTCCGCAGCGACGGCAGGAAGACGGCGGTCTGACGGAAGTCTCGCCGGGCCGCGCCGCCGCCGCCGCCGTCCATCCCCTTGTCGAGGCCGGGCCCCAGCGTCGCCGCCGCGAGGGCGACGCGCGCGAGATCCTCACGGCTCTCGATCGTGGTCACCTGGAGCGGGCGCGGCGCGAAGAACGTCGCGACCGGATCGGGCGTCCGGTAGCCGACGAGCGACAGCACGCCCTCGTCGACCGCGTACAGCGTGATCTCGGCCTGCACGGGCCTGCCGCCCGCGTCGCGCACCTCGACGTCGACCGTCGCGCGCTCGCCCGGCGCGTGGTCGACCTTGCGCGGCGCGACGCGCACGGCGAGCCGCCTCGCCTCGTGGTCGACGACGAGCGGCACGAACCCCGCGCGGAACGTCGGCGCCCCGACGTCGGGCTTCCTCGCGGACGCGGGGGGCGCCTTCGTCCTGCCGCGGAGCAGGTGCACGCCGAGGAAGATGTTAGGAACGTGTTCCTCGGTGATCTTCACCTCGATCGTGGGCGTCGCGCCGGAGAGCCGCCGCCGCTCGGACGACAGGACGCCCTCGCGCTCGAGCGTGATCCACGCCTCCGCGTCCCGGAGCGGCGACTTGACGAGGACGCGCGCGGTGTCGCCGACCTTGTAGGATTTCTTGTCGGGCACGAGCTCGACCCGCAGCTCGTCGCTCTCGGCCCACGACGCCTCGCCGTCGCCGAGCACGTAGACGCCGTCGCTCGCCGCGAGCGGGTTGCCGCGCGCGTCGGCGCCTGTGACCCGCAGGACGTGGAACCCGGGCGAGCGCGCCGCGAGCGCGCACGTCGCGGGGTGGCGCTCGTCGGTCGTCGTGACGCAGGAGGCGACGGGCGTGTCGACCGCGACGACCTCCGTGTGCGCGCGGCCGCCGCCGGCGTCGATCCGTGAGACCTTCCACGCGCGGCGCGAGAGCTCGACGCGCGCGCGGACGCCGCCCCGCCGCTTGCCGGAGGGCTCGATCGCGATCACCTCGGCCTTCACCGCGTCCCCCGCCTTCGTGAAGCCCTCGGCGCTCGAGCGCACGCCGAGGTACACCTCGCCCGGGTGGACGAAGGCGGTCGCGCTGGCGGAGAGCGCCTGCCTCGAGAGGTCCCGCACCTCGACGTCGCAGGTGGCCGTCTCGACGCCGCGCATCGCGGGCAGCTCGAGCTTCACGCTCGCGGAGAGCTTGCCCGCGCGGTCGAGCTTCTCGTCCTTCGCCGACAGGCGCGCCTCGCGCGCGGGCTCGTCGCGCTGGCCCGCCTGGTGCACGTCGTCGCTCGTCTGGAACTCGCCCGCGCCCGGCGGCGTGAACACCGCGCGCGCGCGCGACAGCTCGAGGTGCGCGTCCGCGCCGCTCATCGGCGCGCCGAACAAGAACGCCCCGCGCCCCTCGCACGAGAGCGAGTCCCCCCGCACGTAGTCGCGCCGATCGGTCTCGACCTTCACCTCGAGCTCCGTCGGGCGAAACTCCGCGACCTCGAACGACTCGACCGCGCGCCGCTGCTCCGCGCCCTCCATCGACAGCTCGATCTGGTAGCTGCCGAGCTTCGCGGTCTCGGGCACGGTGAGCTCCTCGTGGAACGTCCCGAAGCTCGACAGCGTGGCCTTGAACCGCGACAGCTCCTCTCCCTCGGGGCCGCGAACGACGCCCTCGACGCCGCGGCCCGACGGCACGGTGAGGCCGCGTCGGTCGGCGTCTCGCACGACGCCCTTCAGCTTCACCTTGTCGCCGGGTCGGTACAGGCCGCGATCGGTGAAGAGCAGCGCGCGGCCGCGCTCGCACCCGCGGCAGCCGTCGGCCGCGCCGTAGCGGTAGCCGTCGAGCGCCTGGTCGGCCTCACGAAACACCCAGTCGTGGCCCGCGCGCGCGACGATCGTCTGCCGACGCGGCTCGGCCTCGGTGCTCTTCGGGAGCGTCACCCGCGCGAACCCGTCCGCGTCGACCTTCACCGGCTGCGCCGTCGCGCCCGGCCCGCGCACGAGGATCTCCGCGTCGGAGGCCGGCTGGCCGGTCGACAGCCGGGTGACCCACACGAGCGCGCCGTCGTCGCCGTCGATCTTCGCGGTGAGCCCGAGATCGGTCACCTGCACGATCTGCGAGCGCGCGCGCACGCGGCCGTCGCCTTGCCACGAGACGGCGAGCTCCGCGGCGCCGCGACCCGACGGGAGCACGCGCGCGAGCGGCAGCGAGCTCCTCGCGAGCCGGTTCTTCGGCCCGCTCGACGCGGTGGTCGAGGTCGCGCCGGCCCTCGCGGCGAGCTCGTCGACGGCGCGGTCGGGCCGGCGCTGGGGGCGCTCCGTCTGCGCGAGCACCTCGTCGATCGTGAGCGGCGCGACCGCCATCCGCAGCGCGGGCACGTTCGTCGAGAACACGGGCACGTCCCGCGCGAAGCTCGCCTCGAGGTACGTCCCCGACACGCCCAGCTCGACCTCGGGATCGTGGTCGGCCATCGTGAACGAGAGGCGCGGCGCGCCCGTGAGGGGCTGCTTCCACTCGTCGAGGAGCGGTCGCCCCGGCCTGGGTCGGACGGTGACCGAGTACGCGCGCCCCGCCTTGAAGTCGCCGTCGAGGTACACCGACGAGACGAGCTGATCGCCGCCCGAGGCCGGCCACCGCAGCCTCACCGGAGGCTCGATCTGCAGGGCGTCCTGCAGATCCTTCTGCTTCACGCGGTTCGAGAGCGCGAGCGAGATCCAGCCGTTCGGGCGGCAGGCCTTGCCCCGCTCGGAGCACGTCAGGCCTGCGACGACGAGCGGACCGAACGTGCGCAGAGCGATCGTCACCTCCTTCTTCGCCGTCAGCGGGCCCTCGACGCCGCGCAGCGTCGCGTCGACGACGACGCGGAGGGGCGCGTCCTCGGGCAGCGGCGCGCCCGGCGTGAGCACGGCCTGCTCCGGCGTCTCCCCGGGGACGATCGACGCGGCGAGCTTGCCGCCGGGCCCCTCGAGGCGCACCGCGCGCGCCAGCTCGTCCGCCGCGATCGGCTGGTCGAACGTGAGGGTGATCTTCGCGTCGCGCGCGAGGCCCGTGGCGCCGTCGCGCGGCGACGACGAGACGAGCCGCGGTCGCCGGGTCGACAGCGTCACCACCTCGGCCTGCGCGAGCACGGAGCCGTCGAGCGCCCGCGTGCCCGCCGGCACCTCGACCCGGAGCTCCGTCGCGCGCGGCAGGCCGTGCTTCGTGACGAACCGCGCCGCGCGCGAGCCCACCCACTCCCAGCGCCCCGGCACCGCGGGCGTCAGCGTCACCGGCGGCGGCGCGGTGTCATCGCCGAGCGCGCGGAGCGCGCGGTTCCAGGTCACGCTGAGCTCGGCGTCGTGCTCGATCTCCCCGCTCGGGCTCACCTGCACGACGGCGAACGGTCCCTCGTCCCGCGGCGCCACCCGGTCGCGCCCTGGCTCGAGCGTGCCGCGCGGCGACACCTTCGGCGCCAGGCTGCCGGCGCACGCGGAGAGCGCGAGGAGCGCCAGCGACAGGGGAGGGACGGCGCGGCGGGGCGAGGGCATGGTGGGGCGATACCCCGGACGGCGCTCGCCCACGACCCTCATCGAGGGCGGCGCTACCCGCGAGTCGGCGCCGGCTCGGCGACACGCCGGTCAGTTCTGGACCTCGACGTTCAAGATCGAGACCCAGTCGGCCTCGAGCGGGAGTCGGCCTGTCGAGAATGTGTGGCTCACCTTGGGGCACGGGCCGGTGATCTCGGGCTTCAAGAACTTCTTGGACGGATCCAGGTTCGTCAGCAACACGGGGCCGCCGACCGTGGCCGTCGCGCCGGGGACCTCCGCGTACTTCTTGTCGTAGTACTTGATCACCGCGCCCGGCTGGTCGGGCGCCGAGATGGTGAAGCCGTCCTTCGTCGGGCAGCCCTTGTTGGCCGCGCCGATGCTGACCGCGGCGCTCGCCGTCCCTGGCACCGCGCCGGGGACGGTCTTGAAGAGCTGGAGCGGGATCGGCGGCGGCGCGGGCAGGGACGCCAGGAGCGCGCCCGGGATCTCCGCCGTCATCGAGTCGAAATGGTCCAGCGCCTTCACGCGAAAGTACCCGTCGCTCGCGGTGATCTGCTTGGAGTACGTGGGCAACGATCCGGGCATCGGCGTCACACCGACCGCGTCGGCGTCGCAGCCCGCCCACCTGACCTTCGTGTCGTCGGGCGCGAAGCCCACCGGGAACACCGCGCCGACCGGGCCGGAGATCGTCGGGCCATCGCAGCTCTTCGCGCCCGCCGCGCCCGCGGTGGAGCCGGCCGCGCCCGCCGTGGATCCTGCTGCGCCCGCGGTGGCTCCTGCCGCGCCGGCGGTGCCAGCTGTCGATCCTGCTGCGCCCGCGGTGGATCCGGCTGCGCCTGCCGTGGACCCGGCTGCGCCCGCGGTGGATCCGGCGGCGCCGGCCGTGGCCCCGGCTGCGCCCGCGGTCGCGCCGCCCGATCCTGCGGAGGCGCCGCCCGCGCCCGCCGCGCTCGACGCCGCGGGGATCGAGGAGTCTTCACTCCCGCCGCAGGCAGCGATGGTGGAAAGGACGGTGGCGAAGGCCAAGAGCGCGCGTGTCGTCGTCATGGCCGGACGATAGAATGTCCAGGTCAAGCGCGTGCAGAAACGCGCGCCCTCGCTCAGCGCGCCTCGTCCATCAGCCGCGTGAACCGCTCGAACAGGTACAGCGAGTCGTGCGGGCCGGCGGCGGCCTCTGGATGATATTGCACACTGAACGCCGACAGGGATCGCGACGCGAGCCCCTCGCTCGTCCGGTCGTTCAGGTGCACGTGCGTCGTCTCGGCCTTGCCCCCCAGGCTGTGCAGCTCGACCGCGAAGCCGTGGTTCTGCGCGGTGATCTCGACCTTGCCAGTCGACAGGTCGAGCACGGGCTGGTTGATGCCGCGGTGCCCGAACTTCAGTTTGTAGGTGGTCGCGCCGAGCGCGAGCGCGAGCAGCTGGTGCCCCAGGCAGATGCCGAACAAGGGCTTGTTGCCGAGCAGTTCGCGGATCGTCTGGATGGCGTACGTCACCGCCGCCGGATCGCCCGGGCCGTTCGACAGGAAGACGCCGTCGGGCGAGAGATCGAGGATCTCGGCGGCGGACGTCGTCGCGGGCACGACCGTGACCTTGCAGCCGGCGTCGACGAGGCAGCGCAGGATGTTGCGCTTCATCCCGTAGTCGACGGCGACGACGTGGCGCGTCTGCGGGAGCGGCGCCGAGGGCGCCCACACCCCGCGCGACTCGCTGAACACAGCGGGCTCGCGCGGCGTCACCTCGCGCACGAGATCGAGGCCGCTCATGTCCCGCGCCTCGCGGGCGCGGCGGATGAGCGCCTCGGGCGCGTCGGTGCCGATGGCCGCGTTCTGCGCGCCGTGGTCGCGGAGGTGCCGCGTGAGCCTGCGCGTGTCGACGCCGGTGATGCCGACGACGCCGTGCCGCGCGAGGTACGCGTCGAGCGACTCCCGCGCGCGCCACGACGACGTGACCGGGCTCAGCTCTCGCACCACGAACCCGGCGACGTGCGGCGCGTGCTCGCCGGCCTCGGAGTCGTCGCCGTTCACGCCCGTGTTGCCGATGTGCGGGGTCGTCATCGTGACGATCTGCCCGCGGAACGACGGATCGGTGAGCACCTCCTCGTAGCCGGTCAGGCCTGTCGTGAAGACGGCCTCGCCGGTGGTCGAGCCCGTCGCGCCGAACGCCCAGCCGGGCAGCACGGTGCCGTCGGCGAGGCACAGGTGCGCGCGCTCGCCGCTCACGCCGCGCCTCGCTCGTGGACGACGCGTCCGCGCGCGACCGTGAGATCGATGGCGCCCGTGAGCTCGCGCCCCAGGAACGGAGTGTTCATCGACTTCGATCGGAGCGTGCTCCTGTCCACCTTCCACCTCGCGTCAGGGTCGAACAAACAGAACGAAGCCTCGGCGCCCTCGCGTGGATGCGTGGGCTCGAGGCCGATGATCCGGGACGGCGCGCGCGACAGGGCGTCGAACAGCCGCGCGAGCGGGAACCCTCGCTTCCTCGCGGCGTCGACCAAGAGCGGCACGCACAGCTCGAGGCCGATGAGGCCCGGCGCGGCCGCGGCGAGCTCGCACTCCTTGTCGAGCGGGCCGTGAGGCGCGTGATCGGTCGCGACGCAGTCGATGGTGCCGTCGAGCAACGCCTGCCACATCGCGTCCACGTCGACCTGCTCGCGCAGCGGCGGGTTGACCTTGCACGCGGTGTCGTAGCCGAGCAGCGCCGCGTCGGTCAGCAGCAGGTGGTGCGGCGTCACCTCGGCGGTCACCGCGAGCCCGCGTGATTTCGCCTCGCGCACGAGCGCCGCGGAGACGTGGCTCGACAGGTGCGACACGTGGTACCTGGCGCGGGTCAGCTCGGCGAGCAGCAGATCGCGCGCGACGATCACGTCCTCGGCGACGCGCGGCCAGCCTCGCAGCCCGAGCCGCGCGCTGACGGCGCCCTCGTGCATCAGCGCGCCCTCGGTCAGCGTGTGATCCTCGGCGTGCTGCATGACGACGAGATCGTGCGTCTTCGCGTACTCGAGCGCGCGCCGCATCACGGCCGCGCTCATCACGCACTTGCCGTCGTCCGACACCGCGCGCGCACCCGCCGCGCGCATCGCGGCCATCTCCGCGAGCTCCGAGCCCAGCAGGCCCTGCGTGATCGCGCCGACCGGCGAGATCGACACGCCGTCGACGTCGCGGGCGCGGCTCATCATCAGCTCGGTGACGATCCGGCCGTCGTTGACCGGGCGGGTGTTGGGCATCGGGCAGACGTGGACGAACCCGCCCGCCGCGGCCGCCGCGAGGCCGCTCGCGATGTCCTCCTTGCCCTCGAAGCCAGGCTCGCGCAGGTGCACGTGCAGATCGACGAGCCCCGGCAGCAGCCAGCGTCCGCGCCCGTCGACGTCCAGCCCTCGACCACGCGGCACGTCGTTCGCGGCTCCCGGACCGAGCCTCGTGATGCGCCCCGCCTCGACGACGACGTCGAGCGGCGCGTCCGGCGCGTCGAACGCTCGCACGTCCCGGACCACGAGGAGCTCGATCACGCGAGGCATGCGCGCGGGCGGTTAGCACGACCCGCGCTGGGGTTGCGCGGGATTCGGTCACCTGGGGCGACGCGCTCGCGAGCCGCCCGCGCCGCACCGCACGGCTTCGGTGGTCGCCGCGAGTCAGCGGCGGCGGCGGACGCGGGCGATCGCGGCGAGGCCGATGGCGAGCCATCCCGCCGCGCCGCCCGTCGTTCGCGCTGGTGAGACGCCGCAGCCCCCCGCGTCGGTCGAGGACTCGGTGCGTGGCGCGTCGGTCACGCCGCCCCCGTCGACGCCGCCACCCCCGGGCCCAGCGGAGCCTCCGCGTCCGCCCGAGCCGAGCGGGGCGCCCGCGACGCCCCCGACGCCCGCCCTGCCACCGACGCCGGTCGAGGCGCTGCCCGCCGAGCCGGTCGAGCCCCCGGACGAAGACGTCCCGCCGCCAGCGCCGCCGGGCGGATCGCAGATGCCCCCTTCGTCGACCTGACCGTCGCAGTCGTCGTCGCGGCCGTTGCAGGCCTCGGCCACCGGCTTGCACGACGAACCGAACAGGATGCTCCCGTAGTACGGCTGCTGCGCCCAGCCCGCGGCGTTGGTCAGCAGCGGTGACGAGACGGTCGCGCCGAAGCCCGCGCCCGTGGCCGCGTTGCACACCCAGCCCGCGGCGGCGCGTGCGCAGAGATCGCTCTTGCCGTCGCCGTTCACGTCGCCCACGCGGATCGTCTCGTAGTGCTGAGGCACGCCCCAGCCGCCCTCGTCGCTCCAGGTCGGGCCTTGCAGCTGCTTGAAGGCGCCGCCGCTCCACGCGTAGCAGACGACGCTCGTGTTCGCGCGCACGCAGAGATCGCTCGCGCCGTCGCCGTCGACGTCGCCCGTGCGCAGCGTGAGGTAGTTGGCAGGATCATCCCAGCCGTTCGCGTTCGAGAGGGCGGCGACCTCGACCGAGGGCCCGAAGCCGGTGCCCGTCGAGAAGTGACAGACCAGCGCCTGAGAGTGGCGCGCGCAGACGTCGGCCTTCCCGTCGCCGTTCACGTCGGCGAGGCGGATGCTGCTCCAGTACATGAAGTTGTCCCACCCGTTCGCGTCCGCCCACGCGGGGCCGTCCACGGTCGTCCCGAAGCCGTCGCCGGTCGAGAGCGCGCACACCACGCCCTTCGCGGCGCGCACGCAGACGTCGGCCTTCCCGTCGCCGTTCACGTCGCCCATGCGGAGCGTCCCGTAGTACTTGGCCGAGGAGAAGCCCGCGCCGTTGCTCCACGCCGGGCCGGCGATCTCGGGGCCGAAGCCCGCGCCGGTCGACCTGTGGCAGACGACGCCGGACGCGGCGCGCGCGCAGAGATCGTCCCTCCCGTCCCCGTCGATGTCGGCGAGGCGGATCGTCGAGAAGTGCTGTGTCTGGTTCCAGCTCCCCGCGTCGCTCCAGCCGGGGCCCGCCACGGCGGCGCCGAGCGGCGCGCCGGCCGACGTCCAGCACAGGACGCCATCGTTCGCGCGCGCGCAGAGGTCCGCGCGTCGGTCGCCGTCGATGTCCCCCATGCGGAGCGTCGCGTGGTTGCTCGCGTCCTGCCACCCGTTCGCGTCGGAGAGGGGGACGAGGAGCTTGTCGCCTCCCACGCCGCCGGCCTCCTCGCCGAGCGCGCAGTGGACGCCGTCGCTCGCGCGGGCGCAGACGTCGGCGCGACCGTCGCCGTTCACGTCGGTGGTCTCGGGCGGGGCGTAGGCGACCGGCAGCTCGATCAGGCGCTCTTGCTCGCAGACCTCGTCCTCGTCGGTCGCGCCGTCGCAGTCGTTGTCCTTGCCGTCGCAGACCTCGGAGCCCGCCGTGCAGCCGCAGTACCTCTGCGGGTTGCCGCCGCCCCACCACTCCCAGTGCCAGTCCTCGCCCGGCACCGTGGGCTCCCAGCCGTACGCTGCCGCGTTGGCGTTGAGCCAGCCGAGCGCGCCACCTCCGGTGTTGAGGTCGAGCGCGTGGCCGCTCTGATGGTTCGAGTAACCTGGCGGCGCGGCCTTGTTGCCGTTGTTGCAATTCTGGTTGATGAAACAATCGTAGAGATACTGCTGCTCCGCCATCGTGCGAAAGCCGCTGTTGATCCGCAGGTCGATCCCGGAGGACTCGGCGGCCTTGGCCATCGTCAGGAACGCGTTGGCCGTCTCGACCTCGACCGGCTCGCCGTCGACGGTGACGACGGTGATCGTGAACGCGTTGCCGTTCGTGTAGCCCGTGTCCGTGTGCTCGGCGCACGAGTAGCTGACCAGCTCCCGCGACACCTCGCCCAAGGGCTTTGCCTCGTGGTCGCGCGTCGGTGGTTCGTCGGCGGCCGCGCACGAGGCCACGACGAGCGACGCGACGAGGCCGAGCGTCTGTCGCAGGTCGGCCCGGCGGACGGCCACCGCGCGGGGCGGAGAGAGCTTCTGGGTCGGCATGGCGGGTTCCCCCGACTGTATTCGACGAGCTCCGCCTGCACGAGCCAGGTTTGATGAGCCGAGCCCGCGGGTCGCTGCTGGATCGAGGGGGAGCTCGACTACTTGGCGCGGGGCTCGCGCGAGATCTCCTCGAGCAGCGTCTCGACGCGCAGGGCCTTCTCGAGGCCGTCGTCCCAGCGGAACCTGAGGTCGGGCGCCTTCCTGATGCCGAGCGACGCCGCGACGATGGTCCGCAGGCGCGGCTTCGCGGACTCGAGGCCCTTCAGGATCTCCTTCGGCTTCGCGGCGTCGGTCGACGTGTGGCGCACGCGCACGGTCGCGAGCTCGAGGCCGTCGTCGATGTCGACGGAGGTGACCCAGACGCCCGCGAGCCTCGGATCCGACAGGCGCGTCGTGATAGCGCTCGCCAGCTCGTCGCGGATGCGCTCTCGCACGCGCAGCACCCTGGGTTTCGCGGCCATCAGCGGGGGCTCCTCGTCGCGCGGATCACGCGCCGCGTCCTAGCGCTCGCGGCCGCGCTCCGCACGCAAAATCCCGGTCTTCTTCGGCAGGACTTGCTAGAGCACCCGGCGATGCGATGGTCAGCGGCGATCGCGCTCCTCGCGCTGGGAGGCTGCGAGGGGCGGCGCACGGGCGGCGCGCCGAGCGCGTCCGCGAGCGCCGTCGTCGACGCGCCCGAGCTGCCCGCGAGCCCGCCGAAGGGCATGGTGCTGATCCCCGGCGGGGTGCTGCTCGCGGGCACGCCGGAGGGCAAGGTGCCGCGGGCGCCCGATCGCGAGCTCCCGGGCGCGCAGGTCGTGATGAAGCCCTTCTTCATCGACGAGCTCCCGTACCCCAACGAGCCGGGCGCCATCCCGCGCACCGGCGTGACGCTCGCGGAGGCGCAGGCTGTGTGCGAGGCCCAGCAGAAGCGCCTCTGCTCGGAGCTCGAGTGGGAGCGCGCGTGCAAGGGGCCCGACAACGCCGCGTACCCGTACGGCGAGCGCTACCAACAGGCCGCGTGCCACACCGGCAACGTCCCGCCCGCGGTGCCGCCGGTCGGCATCTCGCCGGGGTGCCGCAGCCGCTTCGGCGTGCGCGACACCCACGGCACGGTGTGGGAGTGGACGGACAGCCCGTTCGGCCGCGGCTCGACCGACGCCGCCGAGGTCGCGCTCCGCGGCGGCAACTCGCCCGACGGCGACGTGGTCGGGCGCTGCGCGAACGTCGAGCGCGCGCGCGCGACGGAGGCGCGCCCCGACCGCGGCTTTCGCTGCTGCTTCGGCCCTCGCAACCTGGCCGAGGTCACGCTCGACGTCGTCCGCGGCGAGGTGCTCCGCAGCGTGTCGATCGACCCCGCGCTCGAGGCGGCGCTGCTCGCCGCGCCGCCCAACGATCTGTCCGACGCGATGGTCAGCCGCGCCGCGGAGCGGTTCAAGGTCGCGCACGCGTGGCGCTGGCGTCCGGTCGGCAACGAGGAGCTGGTGCTGCAGTCGGGGTGCGCGCACCCGAGGCCCGGCGGTCACGCGGCGTGCGGCGTCGCCATCGGCCGGCAGGGCGCCGCGGCGCTCGCGCCGGTGGGCTTCGCGTCGTCGAGCTGGTGGCTGCCGACGCTGCACCAGGAGGGCCCGACGAGCGAGCTGTGGGTGATCGGCGGCGACGAGCTGGGCGCGTTTCGGCGGCGCGTGCGGTACGCGAGCGGGCGCGTGGTGATAGGCGACCCGGAGTACAAGTCGGCCGAGGGGCGGAAGAAGAAGAAGCGGAAGAAGGCGACCGAGTGAGGCGCGCCTGACGGGCGCTACCGGCAGACCGGCCCGCCGCTCGCGCGCCACGCGAGCACGCCGCCCGCGAGGTTCTTGATGTCGCGGAACCCGGCCCTCTCCAGGATGGCCCCGGCCGTCGCGCTGCGGGCGCCGGCGCGGCAGACGACGACGATCTCCCGATCGGCGTAGCCGAGCAGCTTCGGCATGCGGCGCGCGAGCGCGTCGAGCGGCACGAGCAGCGAGCCCTCGACGTGGCCCAGCTCGCCGACGAACTCCTCGGGCTCACGCACGTCGAGCAGCACCGGCGGCGCGTCGCCCCCGAGGCGCGCGGCGAGCTCGGCCGGCGTGATCTCCGCGAGCGCGGCGGCCTCCTCGACCCGAGGGAACCCCACCTCCTCGGGCTCGAAGCCGGACTGGTTCACCTGCAGCGCGAGCTGCACCTTGTCGGGCATCGGCAGGTCGAGCGACGCCATCAGCGCGACGTACTCGTCGCGGGTGCGCCCCGCGTAGCGCGCGCTGTGCCGGCGCTCGTCACCGATCGTCGTCGTCGCGCGGCCCTTGTAGTCGTGCCCCGGGTACACGATCGTCCCTTCGGGCAGCGTGAACAGCCGCGTCGTGACGGCGTCGTACTGCGCGCCCGCGTCGCCACCGGGAAAATCCGTGCGCCCGGAGCCCCCGATGAGCACGGTGTCGCCCGAGAGGAGCGCGCCGCCGGTGACGAGACACATCGAGTCGGGCGTGTGGCCGGGCGTCGCGATGACGGCCAGCGACGCGCCGCCGAGCGCGAGCGCGTCGCCGTCGGAGACGTGGCGATCGACGAGCGGGCTCGGGCTCGCCGTGTGCATCACGAAGGGCGCGCCGAGCGCCGCCTTCGCGTCGCGCGTCAGCATCAGGTGATCGGCGTGCGTGTGCGTGTCGATCACCCAGCGGAGCGCGACGCCCCGGCGCGCGAGCTCCGCGCGGTACGTGTCGAGCCGGTCGCGCAGCGGATCGACGAGCGCGGCCTCGCCGCCCGCGATGACCAGGTACGTCTTGCAGGGCGTGCCGTTGAGCTCGTCGATCGTCGGCGTCATGCGACCGGCAGCTTACGCGCGCCGGTGCCGGTGAAGTCGGCGAAGAAGTCGTTGCCCTTGTCGTCGACGACGATGAAAGCGGGGAAGTCCGCGACCTCGATCGCCCAGACTGCCTCCATGCCGAGCTCCGCGTACTCGAGCACCTCGACCTTCTTGATGCAGTCCTGTGCGAGCCGCGCGGCCGGGCCGCCGATCGAGCCGAGGTAGAACCCCCCGTGGCGCTGGCAGGAGTCGGTCACCTCCTTCGATCGGTTCCCCTTCGCGAGCATCACGAGGCTCCCGCCCGCCGCCTGGAGCTGCTCGACGTAGGCGTCCATCCGCCCCGCGGTCGTCGGCCCGAACGATCCCGACGCCATGCCCTCGGGCGTCTTCGCCGGGCCTGCGTAGTAGACGGCGCGCTGCTTGAGGTAGTCGGGGAGGCCCTCCCCGCGATCGAGCCGCTCCTTCAGCTTCGCGTGGGCGATGTCGCGCGCGACGACGAGCGGCCCCGTCAGCGACAGCCGCGTCTTCACCGGGTACCGCGACAGGGTCGCGCGGATCTCGCTCATCGGCCGCGACAGATCGATCTTCACGACGTCGCCCGACAGCGCCAAAGCGGGCACGTCCGGCAGGTAGCGCCCCGGATCCGTCTCGAGCTCCTCGAGGAACACGCCGTCCTTGGTGATCTTACCTAGCGCCTGACGGTCGGCGGAGCACGACACGGCGATGGCGACGGGGCACGAGGCGCCGTGGCGGGGCAGGCGCACGACGCGCGCGTCGTGGCAGAAGTACTTGCCGCCGAACTGCGCGCCGATGCCGGTCGCGCGCGCGACGCGGAGGACCTCGGCCTCGGCCTCGAGATCGCGGAACCCGTGGCCGAGCTCCGAGCCCTTCGTGGGCAGGCCGTCGAGGTAGCGCGCCGACGCGAGCTTCGCGACCTTCAGCGACAGCTCGGCGCTCGTGCCGCCGACGACGACCGCGAGGTGGTAGGGGGGGCACGCCGACGTGCCGAGGCTCCGGAGCTTCTGCTCGAGGAACGCGGTGAAGCTCCTCGGGTTGAGCACGGCCTTCGTCTCCTGGAACAGCAGGCTCTTGTTGGCGCTGCCGCCTCCCTTCGCCATGAACAGGAACTTGTAGGCGTCGCCGTCGGTCGAGAAGATCTCGATCTGCGCGGGGAGGTTGGTGCAGGTGTTCACCTCGCGGAAGAGATCGATCGGCGCGAGCTGCGAGTAGCGCAGGTACGAGCCCTCGTAGGTCTCTCGCACCCCGCGCGCGATCGCCTCCTCGTCGCCGCCCGGCGTGAGCACGAGCTGGCCCTTCTTGCCCATCACGATCGCGGTGCCGGTGTCCTGGCACATCGGCAGGACGCCGCGCGCGGAGATGACCGCGTTCTTCAGCAGATCGAGCGCGACGAAGCGGTCGTTCGGCGAGGCCTCGGGATCGTCGAGGATCGCGCGGAGCTGCGCGAGGTGGCCCGGTCGGAGCAAGTGAGCGATGTCGCGCATCGCCTCCTTCGCGAGCAGCGTGAGCGCCTCGGGGGCGACCTCGAGGAACGTGCGCCCGCCCGCCGTGAACGTCGAGACGTGGTCGCCCGTCAGCTTGCGGTACGGGGTCGGATCGTCGCCCAGCGGGAGCAGCTCGGTGAACCGGAGATCGGACATGGGGTCGCCTATACCAGAGCGGCGCCGCCACGCGTCGACGGGCGATGGATCCGCGCGCGCCGCGCCGTCGACCGTCGCCGCCGTCGGTCGTCGCGCGCCATCGAGCGGGAAGATTCCGGCCTCTCTGCAAAATGAAACAAGACTGACTGACGCGTGGACGTCGGCGGGGTCTCCGTGTACGCAAATCTCACAGGCTTGCGAGGGGGCGAATGGCGCACAGAACCCACAAGATCATCTCGAGTGCTCTCACGGCCGAGGCCACCGACACCGGGCGCGAGGGGGCGATCCGGCGAGGCCCGTGTCTGTCTCTGGCGGCCGCGCTCGCGCTCGTCGCGTGCGGATGCGCCGAGCGCGCGGGCCCAGGGCTCGCGTCCGGCGCGGTCGCGTCGCTCTCGCAGTCGTTGACATCGGCGCCGGCGCTCGCGGGCCACGCGGCGCTGGCGCAGACGAGCCTCGTGGTCGAGCAGAACGGCCGCATCGAGGGCGGGCACGCCGCGGTCGTCACCGTCAACGGAACGCCGCTCTTGACGCCGGGCCACGAGCTCGGCGTCCGCAACAACGGGTACATCGACACGTCCCGGCTGGTGGTCGCCGACTCGGTGAAGCTCGACAACAACGCGACGGTGGGTGACATCGGAGCCAGCGGCGTGACCGTGGGGCAGAACGCGACGCACGGCGTGGTGAGCGCCTTCGCGCCGCCCCCGGCGCTGCCGCCGCTGCTGCCCGTGTCGGCCTCGTCGACCGCGGTCGCGGTGGGCAACCACCAGACGGTGACGCTCGGGCTCGGATCGTACGGCGCGGTCACGGTCGGAAACAACGCGACCTTGCGGCTGACGGGCGGCACCTACCACGTGGCGTCGCTGGTGGTGAAGCAGAACGCGCGCGTGGAGCTGCAGTCGTCGGGCGGCCTCCGGGTCGCGGGGCGGGTGGAGGTGCAGCAGAACGCCTTCGTGGGGCCGACCTGGACGGGCGCGACGGCCAGGGACTTGCCGATCCACGTCCACGGCGCGGACGGCGGCGGCAAGTGGGCGTTCTCGGCGGTGCAGAACGCGCGGGTGCGAGGGCTGGTCCTCGCGCCGAACGGCACGGCCGACGTGTACCAGAACGGCGCGGTCCAGGGGGCCGTGGCCGCCCGGTTCGTGCAGGTGCGCCAGAACGGGCGCATCACGTGGGAGGACGGCCTCGTCGGCGCGACCTGCGGCGGCTCGTGCGACGACGCCAACCCCTGCACGGTCGACGCGTGCGTGAGCGGCGAGTGCACGCACGCCCCTGTCGCGTCGGGCCATGCGTGCAGCGACGGCAACGCGTGCAACGGCGCCGAGACCTGCGACGGGAGCGGCGGCTGCCAGCCGGGCGCGGCGCCGACGGTGGACGACGGCAACCCGTGCACGGTGGACGCCTGCGCTCCCACCTCCGGCATCACGCACACGCCCGCCGCGGCCGGAGTGTCGTGCGGCGACGGCGACGCGTGCAACGGCGCCGAGACCTGCGACGGCGCGGGTGCCTGCGCGGCGGGCGCTCCGCCGGCGCTCGACGACGGGAACCCCTGCACGACCGACGCGTGCAGCCCGACCACGGGCGTGTCCCACGTACCGCTCGCGGCGGGCGCTGCCTGCTCGTCGTGCGGCGCCACGTGCAACCCGAGCGGCGTCTGCGTCGCCGGGAGCATCGACGTCGACGACGGCAACCCGTGCACGGCCGACGCGTGCGATCCGAGCACGGGCGTGACGCACACGCCGGTCGCCTCGGGCACGGCGTGCAGCGACGGCGACGCGTGCAACGGCGCCGAGACGTGCGACGGCAACGGCGCCTGTCAAGGCGGTGTGGCGCCGACGGTCGACGACGGCAACCCGTGCACGATCGATGCGTGCAGCGCCTCCGGCGGCGTCACGCACGCCCCTCTGGGCGCGGGCGCGACGTGCAGCGACGGCGACGCGTGCAACGGCGCGGAGACCTGCAACGGGAGCGGCGCGTGCGTCGCGGGCGCCCCGCCCACGCTCGACGACGGCGATCCATGCACGGTGGACGCGTGCACGCCGGCCGGTGGGATCACCCACGCGCCGGCGGCGGCGGGCACCGCGTGCCTGGACGGCGACGTGTGCGACGGCGCGGAGCAGTGCGACGGCTCGGGCGCGTGCGTCGCGGGCTCCGCGCTGATCGTCGACGACGGCAACCCGTGCACGGCGGACGCGTGTCACCCGGTCACGGGCGTGTCGCACGTGGCGCTGGCGAGCGGCACGGCGTGCAGCGACGGCGACGCGTGCAACGGCGTCGAGACCTGTGACGGAGGCGGGGCCTGCGTCGCCGGCACGGCGCCGACGCTCGACGACGGCAACCCGTGCACGGCCGACTCTTGTGACGCATCGGCCGGCGTGGTCCACGCGCCAGTGGCGGCGGGCACGAGCTGCTCGTCGTGCGGCGCGACGTGCAGCGCGACCGGCACGTGCGTCGCGGGCAGCATCGACGTCGACGACGGCAACCCCTGCACGGCCGACGCCTGCGATCCGGCCACGGGCGTCACCCACACGTGGCTCGCGGCGGGCACGTCGTGCGCCGACGGCGACGCGTGCAATGGCGCAGAGACGTGCTCGGCGTCGGGCGGGTGTCAGGCGGGCGTCGGGCCGACGCTCGACGACGGCAACCCCTGCACGGTCGACGCGTGCGACGCGATCGCTGGCGTGCAGCACGTCCCGTTGGTAGTGGGGACGACGTGCAGCGACGGCGACGCGTGCAACGGCGCGGAGACCTGCGACGGCACCGGCGCCTGCGTCAGAGGAGCGCCGCCCGCGGTCGACGACGGCAACCCGTGCACGGCCGACGCCTGCAGCGCGGCGACGGGCGTGACGCACACGCCGGTGTCGGCGGGCACGAGCTGCGCAGACGCCGACTCGTGCAACGGCGCGGAGACCTGCGACGTCACCGGCGCCTGCGTCGGAGGAGCGCCGCTCGTGGTCGAC
>JADLFU010000087.1 GCA_020849655.1 Polyangiaceae bacterium
GAGCTTGGAGACCTCGAGCCAGCCCGACGTTCCGCGGTAGCGCTCCAGCGCGCTCGCGTGCGGCTCGTAGTGAAAGCTCACCTCGGAGGGCGCTGTGGCCAGCGACGCGGCCTTCTCGATAAGGTTCTGTGCCAGCGGGTGGTCGATGCGGAAAAACGCGTCGCCCAGTGCCTCGGCGCGCTGCCACTCGAGGTGGTAGCGCTGCTCGACGCCGCTCTCGGCCTTCACCTGGAAGCGCGGCTCGCTCTCGTCGAACGTGGCGCGCCCGTCGAGGCCAAACTTTGCGAGGTCGAGGAGCATGCGCTGCTGCTCCCCGAGCGACTGCTTGGCCGCATCCTTGTGGACGCGGAGGCGGTCGTGGACCTCGGCGTCGAAGTTCTCCAAGAACGCGCGCCGCGCCGAGCTGATGCCCGCCTTGATCTTCTCGTCGAACTCCACCTGTAGCGCGTCGAACGCTGTCTTGATCTGCTCCGGCGTGCGGCAGTCCTGGTAGATGGCGGCGATCCGCATCTCGAGGTCGACGCCGCTCTCGACGGCGCCGAGCACGTCGTCGCTCGCGCCGAAGACACCCTTGAACAGGTTGAACTTCTGGTCGAGCAGCTCGAAGACGCGCTTGTCGGCCTCGTTCTTCCGGTTGAGGAAGTTCACGACGAGAACGTCGGTCTTCTGGCCGTAGCGGTGACACCGGCCGATGCGCTGCTCGATGCGTTGCGGGTTCCACGGCAGGTCGTAGTTGATGACGATGGAGCAGAACTGGAGGTTCACGCCCTCGGCCGCCGACTCGGTCGCGAGCAGCAGCGTGCCACGCTCGCGGAACTCGTCGACGATGGCCGCCTTCATATCGGCGCTCTTCGAGCCCGAGGAGACGTCGTCCCAGCGGTGCTCGTTGCGCTTCTTCCACTCAGCGTAGGTGCGCTTGGACGTCTCGTCGCTGTTCGAGCCGTTCATCAGCACGATCTGGCCGGCGTAGCCGCTGTCCGAGAGCAGCTTGAACAGGTACTCCTGCGTCTTCACCGACTCGGTGAAGAGGACGGCCTTCTTCGCGGCGCCCTTCTCCTGCGCGAGCCTGAACGCCGTCGGCAGCACCTCGACGAGCTTCGTCGCCTTCGAGTCGCGCTCTACCGACTGCGCGAGCTGCACGAAGCGCTCGAGATCGGCCAGCTCGCCCTTCGCCTCAGGGCTCACGTCCGGTGCGGCAGGCTCGGGCGTCGCGACGCTCTCGTCGCCAGCCCACTCCTCGTCGATCTCGGCCATCGACTCGAAGTCCTGCGCTAGCGACTCCTCGACGGGCAGCGGGAGCTTCTGCTGGTCCGAGAGCCGCTCGACGAACTTCGCAAGCGTCGCGCCGATGGCGGCGGACGACGACGCGAGCAGCTTCCGCATGATGAGCGTGATCAGCTTGCGGCGCGCGTTCGGCAGGGCAACGAGCACCTCGCGCTGCAGGTACGCCGAGACCTCTTCGTAGAGCTGCTCCTCGGCCTTCGACGGGATGAAGTCTGCCGTGTGTGTGAAGCGGTTGGTGAAGGGGATGTACTCGAGCACCTGACGGCGCAGTGTGCGCTTGCAGACGTGCTGAATCCGATCGCGGAGCGAGGCGTCGCGCTGCTCCACGTCATCGACCGAGAGGAACTGCGCCTGGAACGCCTCCTGGCTGCCGAACAGCTCCGGGTCGAGGATGCCCACGAGGCCGTAGAGCTCGAGCAGCGTGTTCTGGAGCGGCGTCGCGGTGAGGAGCAGCTTCCGAGCCGGACGGATCGCGTCGACGATGCCCTCGGCCGTCTTGGTGCCCTTGTAGATGCTGCGGAGTCGATGGGCCTCGTCGAGCACCACGAGATCCCAGCTCACCTGCCGGACCAGATCGCGCTTGGCGAACACGAACTGGTACGAGGCGATGACGATCTTGTCGCCGTCCTCGAATGGGTTGGTGATGCCCGTCTTGGCGAGGGCGTTCGCCGCGCGCGCTTCGAGGATGAGCGAGGGCAGGAAGAACTTGTCCTCGAGCTCGACCTGCCACTGCTTGCGCAAGGTCGCCGGGACGATCAAGAGGATGCGCCGCCGCCGCTCGGCCCACCTCTGCGCGAGGACGAGCGACGCCTCGATGGTCTTGCCGAGGCCGACCTCGTCGGCGAGCAGCACGCCCTTCGAGTACGGCGAGCGCAGGGCAAACAGCGCGGCGTCGACCTGATGCGGGTTGAGGTCCACCCGCGCGTTGCCGATCGATCGCGAGATGGCGTCGACGCCGTCGTGGCGCGCCAGGCGAAGGCTGTGCGCCCAGTACTTGGCGTGGAACGGAGTAAGCATCGAACCCGGCCGGACGCCGGGCCCTCGCGCGCTCGACTCCACGAGTGGAGTGTGTCCCGACGGGTGGGGCTTCATTGTGCGGAGCACCTTCGGGTCACGCTTCGCCCAGCTGCCCATGGTCACCCGTCGGAAGCACGTCGGCGCTGTGCCCGCGAGGGGCTGCGGAGCGTGCGAGACGGGGCGGAAGTCGCGGCGGGAGGTGCACGGCGGCGGAGGATACCGCGAGCGCGGCCTCGCCGGGCGTGGAGGGAGCCCCGGCGCGAACATTTCCTGCCGTCGCGCGAGACTCCCTCGCCAGCAGAGGTCACGGCGATCGCCGTCTCCACCGCGATCGAGCAGCGGCTCAGCCAGGCGGCTCGAGCAGCAGCTTGCCCACCACCTTGCCGGCGCGTGACAGCGCGTGCGCGGCCTCCGCCTCCGCGAGCGGGAACACGCGCTCCACCAGCACCTCGAGCTCGCCCTTGGCCATCAGCGCCACGAGCGGCGCGAGGTTGGCGCGACAGGGGCGCCCGAGCACCGCCGTGGTGCGCGACGACAGCGTCATCGCCGGGTAGTCGTGCGGCCGCACGGCGACGAGCACGTGCACGCCGCTCGGCGAGAGCAGCGCCCTCGCCCTCGCGCCCGCGTACGTGGCGGTGCCCACCGCGTTGACGATCACGTCGAAGGGCCCGGCGCGCGAGGCCTCGAGGAGCGGATCCCCCGCGGTGTAGTCGAGCGCGCGGGCGCCCATGCGCTCGACGAGCGCGACGTTGCGCGCCGAGCACACGCCCCACGCGTCCGCGCCCTTCGCGCGGGCCAGCTGGAGGCAGACGAGGCCGACCCCGCCCGACGCGCCGAGCACGAGCACCCGCGCGCCCGACCGCTCTTGCAGCCTCCCCAGCTCGACGAGCGCGCGGTGCGCCGTCGCGCCGGGCACCGGGAGGCAGGCCGCCTGCTCGAAGGTGACCGCTGACGGGAGCGGCGCGCACTGATCGGCGCGCACGACGACCTCCGTCGCGTAGCTCCCGCGCTGCTTGCGCGAGAAATCCGTGCCGCCGACCACCGCCTGGCCCACCGCGAGATCGCGCACGGAGGCGCCGCGCTCGACGATCTCGCCGGAGAAATCGACGCCGACGACGAGCGGCCCGCCAGGCCCGACGAAGCGATGGGCGAGGCGCAGCGGCCCCCCCTCGCGCATCTTCCAGTCGACCGGGTTCACGCCGATCGATCGCGTCTTCACGCGCACGTCGAGCGGCCCGAGCGGGCGCGGCGGCAGCTCGACGAGGGCGAGCGGCGTCGACGCCGACCGGGAGGTCGCGACGATCATCCGGGCCTCACGCGCGCCCCGCCCACGGCACGGGGAGGCTCGGCCGCGACGGGTGCACGAGCAGCGTCACCGTCTGGCCCTGCTCGAGCGACGCGAGCAGCGTCGACTCGGACTCGAGCGTGGCCAGCAGCGCCTGGTGCTGCCACGGGTACGACCAGGTGTAGCGGAACGACGCCGCCCGCCCCGAGCCGCGCTTGCGCGCCCGCCCTGCTCGCTTCGAGACGAGCGTCGCCGGCGTCGGCGCGCCGTCGCGCCACGCGGCGCGCGCCCGCCGTCGCAGCGCGAGCCCGCTCACGAGGAAAGGGATGCCCGCCAGCGGCTCGAGCGCGAGGAGCAGCCCGAAATACCCGAAGAAGCAGCTGGTGGTGCCGACCGGGCGCGACCACGACGGCGCGTGCGTCGAGCGCTCGACCGGGAGCGCCGCGCCGACCGCGAGCCCGACGTAGCGAGGCTCGATGGTGTGGAACGACTCGGTGTGCGTCTCGCCCGCGACCACGTACGAGTACGTCACGCGCGTCGCGCGCTTCTTGTTGATCTTGACGGAGCTGGACCGCGCCGACTCCGTCACCGTCGCCTGCTCCCTCGCGCCGCCGAGGTCGATCGCGAGGTCGACCGGCAGCCCCCACGAGAACGCCGTGGTCATCACGCCCCCGTGGCCGATCATGAAGAAGCCCGCCCAGCGGCGCCAGCCCCCGAACGACGAGGTGATCTCCAGGCCCTCCGCGGTGAGCTCGCGCGGGGCAGGCGGCGGGGGGCGCGTGAAGCGGGGATCCGTCATGCGGCCTCGTGGATCAGAAGGTCGATCGCAGGACCGCGCCCGCGCCCGTCGGCGTCACGCCCACCGCGAGCGCGGGGCCACGCAGAGAGGAGGAGGTGTCGCGGCCGAGGGCGAACGCCAGCGCGCCGCCCAGCGACGCGGCCGACAGGACGAACATCGCGGTCGCGACGTCCCGGTCGCGCTTCGCGGCGTCGACGCGCGCGGCGTCGCACGCGGGCGCGCACGTCGCGCGCATGTCGTCGACCTCGCCCTTCGCGCGCAGGCCGAAGTACGCGTACGCGCCTGCGGCGACCAGCGCGACCCCGCCGAGCGCGTAGCTCGCGGTCGGCACGCGCGCGGGCGGAGCAGGGGGCGTCGAGGCCGCCGGTACCGCGCTCGCGGCGGGGGCCGCGCGCGCCACGCGCACCTCGATGACGCGCGCGCGCTCGCCCTCGACGACGCGCGCTCTCTGCTCGACGGAGGCGCGACCAGGCGCCGTCACGCGGAGCGCCTTGTCTCCAGGATCGAGCTCGACGGCGATGCCGTGCTTCACGATCTCGACGCCGTCGATGGTGACCGAGGCGTCGAGCACCTCCGCGCCGTCGGCGTCGAGCACCCGCACGATGATCGAGGGCATGCGCTTGCCGAGGGCGTCGAGCCACCCGGCGCAGTCGCGGCGGATCTCGCCTGGGCACGCTTCGCGCGCGCACGCCTGGAAGCTCTGCTTCGCGGCGCGAAACTGCCCCTTGTCGCGCGCGAGCTGCCCGGCCTCCGACGCGTCGATGCACGTGTCGATGTCCCCCGCCCGCGCGGTCGTCGCGAGCGCGAGCAGCATGTAGCCCCACCTGGCGCCGTGCCTCACGCGCGTCGCTTGTACCGCGCGGCGCGGCGCGCGCGACCAAAATGCGCCCCAGCCCGTCACTTGAAGCACTCCTTCTTGTATCGCTTCACGCCGGCCGCGGTGACGACGAACGGCGGGTTGCAGTCGGCCTGGGGCGCGGGCCTCGGCGTCGTCCTGGGCTTGTCGTGCGTCGGGCGCGGCTCCGGCGCGGACGTCGCCGAGGGCGCAGCGGACACGGCGGCTGGCGCGCTCACGGCCGAGGGCGCGCTCGTCGTCGCGCTCGGGGGCGCGCTCGGCGACGGCTCGGCGGAGGGCGCGGCGCTCTTGGCCGCGGCGGGCGCCCTGTCGGCCCTCACCGCGAGGACGACCGCGAAGGCAGAGAGCGCGAGCACGACGAGCGCGAGCCACGGGCGCAGATCGCGGCGCAGCGCGGCCGGGACGCGGCTCGTGAAGCGCGGCGGGTGGGGATCGAACAGCGTGTGATCCTCGGTGCGCTCGTCGGGCGAGAGCGCGCGCAGCGCCGGCACGCTCTTCGCCGGGACGTGGACCTCCTCGCCGAGGGACTCGATGCGGGCCACGATCGCGGTGCGCTTGTCGAGCGCGCGCTCGGCCAGCTCCTTCACCCACGCGCCGACGCGCGACGGGCTCGCGAGCGGGACGGCGGCCTCGATGGCGCGACCGAGATCGGCCGCCGTCGCGTGGCGCTTGCCGCGGTCGCGCGAGAGCGCGCGCAACACGACGCGATCGAGCGCGGGCGGGACGTCGTCGGCGATCGAGCTCGGCGGCGGCACCTCCGCCGAGAGGATCTTCGCGAACACCTCCTCGCCCTTGCCGGGGAACAGCCGCTTCGAGGTCAGGGTCTCCCACAGCACGACGCCCGCCGCGTACACGTCCGCCTGACGATCGAGCTCCTCGCCCGTGAGCTGCTCGGGCGGCATGTAGCCGAACTTCCCGACGAGCGCCGCCTCGCCCGAGACGTGCAGCTGCCCCGCGGCCTTCGCCACCCCGAAGTCGAGCACGCGCGCGACCCCGTCGGCGCCGACCAGCACGTTCTGAGGCGAGATGTCGCGGTGCACGACGCCGAGCGGGCGCCCGCGCTCGTCGCGGGCCTCGTGCGCCTCGTGCAGCCCCCGGAGCGCGCCCACGAGGATGGCCGCCGCGACGTCGATCGGCACCTTCGCGCCGGCGGTCTTCGTCGCGCTGATGAGGTGCGACAGCGACTCGCCGTGGATGTACTCCATCACGAGGAACAGCTCGTCGTCGGACGCGAGGACGTCGAGCGTGGCGACGACGTTCGGGTGGCGCAGGCGCGACGCGATGCGCGCCTCGTCGGTGAACATCGCGACGAAGTCCTTGTCCCTCGCGAACCTCGCGTGCAGCCGCTTGACGGCCACGATGCGCGAGAACCCGGCGGCGCCGCGCAGCCGGCCGAGGTGGATGGTGGCCATCCCGCCGGCCGCGAGCTCGTCGTAGATCGCGTACCTGCCGACGGTCAGCGCGGGGCCCACGCCCGGCTGTGTCACCCCGCGTCTCGCTTCGCCCGCGCGCGCACCATCTGGAAGTAGCGGAGCGCGATGCCGGACGCGGCCGCCGCGCGGGTCACGTTGCCGTCGTGACGCGCGAGCACCTGCTCGACGTAGCGCTGGTCGAACTCCGCGAGGAGCTTCTGCCGCGCCTGCGGGAACGGGAGCTCCTCCGCCAGGATGCGAGCGACCGCGTCCACGGCCTCGCCGCGCGGCGCGGGGCGGCGACGCTGGGACTGCGCGTCGGCCAGATCGCCGAGCGCCACGCGGCGCGCGATCGTGTTGTGCAGCTCCCGCACGTTGCCGGGGAACGGGTAGCCCTCGAGGCTCGCGAGCAGATCCTCCGGCGGCTCGGCCCCGCGCGCCATCGCGCGGTGGAAGTGCCGGGCGAGCAGGGCGACGTCCCCGTGGCGCTCGCGCAGCGGCGGCAGCTCGATCCGCGCGACCGCCAGGCGATAGAAGAGATCGTCGCGGAACCTTCCCTCCTCGACGGCGAGGTCGAGATCGCGCCGCGTCGCCGCGAGCACGCGCACCGACACCTTGATCCACTTCTTGCCGCCGACGCGCCGCACCTCGCCGCGCTCGAGCGCCCGCAGCAGCTTGGCCTGCAGCTCGAGCTCGAGATCGCCGATCTCGTCGATGAGCAGCGTGCCGCCGTGCGCCTCCTCGAACACCCCGGCGCGCGTCTCGGTCGCCCCTGTGAAGCTGCCGCGCTCGTGCCCGAACAGCGCCGCCTCGAGCAGGTTGGGGGGGACGGCCGTGCAGTCGAAGACGGTGAACGGGCCCTCCCTGCGCGGGCCCCGCTCGTGCAGCGCCTCGGCCAGCACCTCCTTGCCGGTGCCGGTCTCGCCCTCGATGACGACGGGCACGTCGGCGCCCGCGAGCCGCTCGCACAAGGGGTAGAGCTTCCGCATCGCCTCGCTCGCGCCGACGAGCTTGCCGAAGCCGGTCGCCTGCGGGATCTGCGACCGCGACCGCCCGATGCGGAACACCTCGAGGGTCGTCTCGCCGATCATGATGCGCTCGCCGCCCTGCAGGAAGGCCGCGAGCACGCTGAGGCCGTTGATGCGCGTGCCGTTCGTCGAGCCGAGATCGCGGACCCGCAGCGCGCCGTCGACGACGTCGAGCGACAGGTGGCGCCGCGACGCGTGGCGATCGTGCAGGCGCAGATCGCAGAACGGCCCCTGGCCGACCAGCATCGGCGACGGCATCGCGGGGCTCGCCTCGACGCTCTTGCCGACGTCCGCGCCGGACGCGACCCGCACGACGAAGCAGGTCGCGCTCGCCGCGCGCGCGTGCCGCGGCTGGACGTCGGTGACCGCGCCTTCGAAGTCGTGGGAGGTCAAGGCCCCGCATCGTACCCGATCTGGCTCAAGTTCCGACAGCGTGGTACCCGTGGACGCCATGTCGAGCCTCACGCGCCGCGACTTGCTCGGGTCCGCCGCCGCCGCCACCTCCGCCGCCCTGCTCTCCCGCAACGCCCTCGCCGCGCCGGCAGCGCCGGCCGCCCGCGCGCCGCTCGCGGCGGTGCCGCCGGCCGGGTTCCGACCGTTCGCCGCGCCGGGCCGCATCGTGAAGGTGTCGAAGTCGAACACGCTGCAGCCCAACCGGCTGTGGCCGACCCCGGAGGCCGCGAAGCAGATGCTCGAGCGCGCGCTGACGGAGCTCACCGGCGAGACCGATCTCGTGAAGGCCATCGCGCGGTTCGTCCACAAGGACGACAAGATCGCGATCAAGCTGAACGGCATCGCCGGGCAGAAGGGCCAGACGATGGCCACCAACAAGGAGCTCGTGCTGCCGCTCGTCGAGGCCATCCTCGCGTCGGGCGTGCCGGCGGAGAGCGTGTGGGTCTACGAGCAGTACCCGTCGTTCCTCGCGGGGACGCGCGTCAACGAGAAGGTGCTCCCGAAGGGCGTCAAGGCCTACACCCACAACAACGGCCTGACCACGATGGATGAGATCAGGGTCGAGGGCATCGGCACCAAGTTCACCAAGCTGCTGACCGAGGCGACCGCCGTCATCAACGTCTCCACCATCAAGGATCACAGCATCTGCGGCTACACCGGCATGCTGAAGAACATGACGCACGGCTCGTGCATCAACCCGCAGGATTTCCACGCGCACAAGGCGAGCCCGCAGATCGCGCACCTGTTCGCCCAGGACGTCGTCAAGAGCCGCCAGCGGCTCAGCATCTCCGACGGGTTCAAGATCATGTACGAGGGCGGCCCGCTCGACAAACGCCCCGACTGTCGGCCGCCGCACGAGGCCGTGTACGTGTCGAGCGATCCCGTCGCGCTCGACGCCATCGGCGAGCAGCTCATCGACAAGGTGCGCGTCGACAAGGGCCTGAAGACCCTGAAGGACGCGAAGCGCGAGGCGTCCTACATCCGCGTCGCGGCGGAGCTGGGCCTCGGCGTCGCCGATCTCAACGCCATCCGCATGCGCGAGATCGCCATCTGACAGGGCAAGGCGTCACGTCCCGAGATCGAACCCCGCCTCCGCGAGCGCACGCCGCGCCTCCGACGCGCGCTCGCAGTCCTTCAGCGCGAGCGGGACGAGCACCGACGCGAGCAGCGACAGGCCCACGCTCATCAGCGCGAGCATCGAGAACACCCCGCCGCGGAAGCTCGCCACGACCCACGCCGCGGTGAGGAGCAAGAGCGCCGGCGCGAGCACGACGGCGACGCTGGCGGCCCAGTCTCGGGCGCGCGCCACCATCGCGCCGAGCCCCATCGCCGCGGCGCCGACCGCGATCATCGCCGCCAGGAGGACCGAGAACCACCCGATCACGCGGAAGGACAGGAAGATCTGCGCCGCGACCGCCGCCGCGACGAACCCCGCCGCGCCGAGCGCGCCGCCCGCCGCGCGGCACAGCGACGTCGGCGTGGTCGCGGCGATGTCGGCGTCGCGCACCTCGTCGTCCATCGCCCGATGCTCGACGCGCCCGCCGCTCGGCGCAAGCGGCGCCGCAATTCGCTTGGTGCGACGCGAGGGGGGAGATAACCCCGGCGGGTGGGCAAGCTGACGCAGATCAGGCCGAAGCGCCCGTCGACGCGCGACTTCTTGCCGACGACGCGCGCCGATCTCGACGCGCGCGGGTGGGACGCGCTCGACGTGCTCCTGGTGAGCGGCGACGCCTACGTCGACCACCCGGCGTTCGGGGTGTCACTCATCGGGCGGTTCCTCGAGGGGCGGGGGTTCCGGGTCGGCGTCGTCGCGCAGCCCCGGTGGGACGAGCCGAGCGATCTCTTGCGGATGGGCCGCCCGCGGCCGTGCGTCGGCGTCAACGCGGGCAACCTCGACTCGATGTCGAACATGGGTTTCGGGATCCCTTCGTCGCGAGCGCCGGATTCCTTGCGTCCTTCGGCCGCCTTGGGTGAAGCCCGTGCTCGACGTGGCACGGCCACGCCTGCGCGCGGTTTCAGCCCAAGTCGGCTCGAATTCCGCTTCGGACTCCGACACTCGCGCCTTGGGCTCCCGAAATCCATGTTGAACAAGCTGACCGCCCAGAAGAAGGTGCGCAGCGTCGATCAGCACTCGCCCGGCGGTCGCGTGGGCCTCCGCCCCAACCGCGCGAGCGTGGTGTACGCCAACCTCGCGCGGCGGGCGATGCCTGGGGTGCCAGTCATCCTCGGCGGCATCGAGGCGTCGCTGCGTCGCATCGCGCACTATGACTACTGGTCGGACGAGGTGCGCCGCTCCGTCTTGCTCGACGCGAAGGCGGACGCGCTGGTGTTCGGCATGGGGGAGCGCCCCATCCTCGAGCTGTGCGAGCGGCTGCGCGCCGGGGCCACGCGCGAGGGGCTGCGCGGCGTGCGGGGCACGGCGGTGCCGCTGCGCAAGGGAGAGTGGGAGCACCTCGCGCGCTCGCGGTTCGTGCGCGACGGCGAGCACGTGTTCCTGCCGTCCTGCGAGGAGGTGCGGGAGAGCCGCGCCCGGTTCCCGGAGATGAGCCGCGCGTTCCAGTACGAGACCAACCCCGGCAACGGCCGGCCGCTCGTGCAGCCCCACGGCGCCGAGGCGGTGCTCCTCCACCCGCCCGCGCTGTCGCTGGAGACGTCCGACATGGACGCGCTCCATGATCTGCCCTTCACCCGGCTGCCGCACCCCTCGTACGACGCGCCCGTGCCAGCGTACGAGACGGTGAAGCACAGCATCGTGACGATGCGCGGGTGCTTCGGCGGGTGCACGTTCTGCTCGATCACCGAGCACGAGGGGCGGGTCATCCGGTCGCGCTCGGCCGAGAGCGTGCTGCGCGAGGTGCGCGCGCTGCGCCGCATGGATGACTTTCGAGGCACGATCACCGACGTCGGCGGCCCGACCGCCAACATGTACCAGATGGCGTGCAAGAGCGACGAGATCGAGCGCGCGTGCCGGCGCCTGTCCTGTGTGCACCCCGGCGTCTGCGAGAACCTCCAGACCGACCACACCCCGCTGCTCGATCTGCTGAAGCAGGTCCGCGAGGCGCCCGGTGTGAAGAAGGTGTTCCTGGCGTCGGGCATCCACTACGACCTCGCCGAGCGCTCGCCGAGGTTCATCCGGGAGCTGGCCGAGCACCACACCGGCGGGATGCTGTCGGTGGCGCCCGAGCACTCGAAGCGCGAGGTGCTCGACAAGATGAAGAAGCCCGGCGTCGAGAGCTACGAGCGGTTCGCCGAGCAGTTCGAGTGCGCGACGCGCGCCGTCGACAAGCGACAGTACCTCATCCCCTACTTCCTCAGCGGGCACCCGGGCTCGACGCTCGCCGACATGGTCGACCTCGCGCTGTGGCTGAAGGCCAAAGGCTACCGCCCGCGCCAGGTGCAGGACTTCATCCCCACGCCGATGTCGATGGCGACGTCGATGGTCCACACCGGGCTCGACCCCTTCACGGGCGATGAGGTCGTGACGGCGAGGACGCTCGAGGAGAAGCGCCTGCAGAAGGCGCTCCTGCTGTACTGGGACGTCGCGCACCACGACGACGCGCGGGAGGCGCTCCGACGCGCCGGGCGGGCCGAGCTCATCGGCTCGCGGCCGGGGTGCCTCGTGCCGCCCGCGTCCGGCAAGGGCAGCCTGCCGCTGCACCTGCGCCGCCGCCGCGATCCGCGCGCGTGCCGGGGTCGCACGTGAGCGCGCCGCAGCCGGCGTTCTCCCTCGGCGCGCGCCTCGACGATCTCGCCTACCTGCCGAGCCCGAGCGAGGATGACCTCTTGTCGTCGCTGCTCGGCTGGGTCGAGCGCGAGGGGCTGCGGCTGTACCCGCACCAGGAGGAGGCCGCGCTCGAGCTGCTCGGTGACAAGCACCTGATCGTCGAGACGCCCACCGGCTCGGGCAAGACGCTCATCGCGACGGCGCTCGCGTTCTTCGCCGTCGCGCGCGGCCGGCGCGTGTGGATGACGTTCCCCGTGAAGGCGCTGGTCAGCGAGAAATTCTTCGAGCTCTGCCGCCTCTTCGGCCCCGACAGGGTGGGCATGCTCACCGGCGACGCGAGCGTGAACCGCGACGCGCCCATCATCTGTTGCACCGCCGAGGTGCTCGCGAACGTCGCCCTGCGCGAGGGCGAGGACGCGCCCGTCGACGTCGTCGTGATGGATGAGTTTCACTACTACGGCGACCGCGAGCGCGGCGTCGCCTGGCAGGTGCCTCTCCTCTGCCTCCCCCGCGCGCAGCTGCTCCTGATGTCGGCGACGCTGGGCGAGGTCGGGTTCTTCGAGCGGGAGCTCGGGCGCGCGACGGGCCGGGAGGTCGCCGTCATCCCGAAGGTGCCGCGGCCGGTGCCGCTCGAGTACCGGTACTCGGAGATCCCGCTGCACGAGGCGGTCTCGCGGCTCGTCGCGGCCGGCGGGGCGCCCCTGTACCTCGTCAACTTCACGCAGCGCGGCGCGGCCGAGGAGGCGCAGAACCTCACCAGCGTCGAGCTGTGCACGAAGGACGAGAAGCGCGCCATCACGGCCGCGCTCGCCGGCGAGCCCTGGGCGACGCCATTTGGCAAGCAGCTGAAGCGCTACCTCTCGCACGGCGTCGGCATCCACCACGCCGGGATGCTGCCGCGCTACCGCCTGCTGGTCGAGAAGCTCGCGCAGGCGGGGCTGTTGAAGGTCATCTCGGGCACCGACACGCTGGGCGTCGGCGTGAACATCCCGCTGAAGACCGTGCTGTTGACGCAGCTCTGCAAGTACGACGGCCAGAGGACGTCGCTGCTCACGGCGCGCGAGTTTCACCAGATCACCGGCCGCGCGGGGCGCAAGGGGTTCCACGATCACGGGATCGTCGTCTGCCAGGCGCCCGCCCACGTGATCGAGAACCTGAAGCTCGAGGCGAAGGCCGGCGACGATCCGGTGAAGAAGCGGCGCATCGTGCGCAAGAAGCCGCCCGAGCGGGGCTACGTGCACTGGGACAAGGCGGCCTTCGAGCGGCTGGTCACCGCGACGCCCGAGCCGCTGCCGTCGAGGTTCGTGGTGTCGCACGCGATGGTGCTCGACGTCGTCACGCGCCCCCGCGGCGGCTGCGCCGCGCTGAAGCGGCTCCTGCGTGACAACCACGAGCGCCCCTTCGACAAGCGCGCGCACAAGCGGCGCGCGCTGTCGCTGTTTCGGTCGCTGGTCGAGGCCCGCGTGCTCGAGCTCGTGCCGCGCGACGTCGATCCGCGCGGCCTGCGGATGGCGCGCGATCTGGCGGCTGACTTCTCGCTGCACAGCGCGCTCGGCCTGTACCTCGTCGACACGTTGCCGCGCCTCGATCACGACGCGCCGACGCACGCGCTCGACGTGCTGTCGCTCGTCGAGGCGATCGCCGACGATCCGGAGATCGTGCTCGCGCGGCAGCTCGACAAGCTGAAGAGCGAGAAGGTCGCCGAGCTGAAGCAGGCCGGCGTCGAGTACGAGGAGCGGATGGCGGAGCTCGAGAAGCTCGAGGCTCCCAAGCCCAACAAGGAGATCATCTACGGTACGTTCGACGCCTTCCGCGCGGAGCACCCCTGGGCCGAGGGGAACGTCCGTCCGAAGAGCGTCGCGCGCGATCTCGTCGAGCGCTGCATGAGCTTCACCGAGTACGTGCGCGAGTACGGGCTCGAGCGCTCGGAGGGCGCGCTCCTGCGCTACCTGACCGAGATCTACAAGCTCCTCACGCACGGGCTGCCCGACGGCGAGCGCACGGAGGACGTGCGAGACCTCGTCGCGACGCTGGAGTCGGTCGTGCGCGGCACCGACGCGAGCCTGCTCGAGGAGTGGGAGCGCCTGAAGGACCCGGAGTTCGCGCGCGCGGCGGCCCGAGGCGTGGCGCTGCCCCCCGCGCCCCGGGCGGACGTCGCCGCCGACCGCCGCAGGCTCACGCTGCTCGCGCGCAACGAGCTGTTCCGCCTGGTGCGCGCCCTGTCTCGCCGCGACTGGGAGGCGGCGGCCGAGCTCGTCGAGGGAGCGCGCGAGCCGTGGACTGCGGCCAGGTTCTCCGACGCGATGAAGCCGTATTTCGCCGAGCACGCCGCGCTCCTCGCCGACGCCTCCGCGCGCGATCCGTCGCTCGTGACCTTCACCGTGCCGGACGACGGCGGCGACTGGCGCGCGGTGCAGGTGCTCGTCGACGAGGAGGGGACGACGACCTTCGCGCTCGAGGCGGAGATCGAGCTCGACGCGTCGAGGCGCCTCGGCCGCGCCGTGGTGGGCGTCACGCGCATCGGGTGACGCCGGGCGGCGCGTGGGTCGCTGGTCGAAGAGTGTGTTCGGTTAATTGTGCTTGACCCGAGCGGGCGGCGTCGCCCGGTCGCCCCGCTCGCCAGGCGAGCCGCGCCTCCTCTCCCGCGCGCTCCAGCACCCGCGCGAGCAGCGTCGCGCCGACCGGGTTCGCGAGGAGCGCGGCGTGGAGCGCGGTCGGGCGGGGCGCGACGACGTGCGCGAGCTGCGCCTCCGTCAGCGGAGAGCACGCGACCAGCGCGCGGAGCAGGGCGGTGAAGCGATCCGGCGGGAGCGGCGATCCGGCGGCGAGGTCCGCGAGGCGCGCCGCGGTGACCGTCTCGCGCACCCTGCGCACCCGCGGCCACGCGCGCAGCCTCGGCGGGGCGGGGCGCCCGAGCACGCGCGCGTGGCCCGACCACCACGCGATCTCGGTGTCGTGGCGCACGAGGCGCTCGAGCCCCGTCAGCGTCGCGTGGCGACACAGCGCCTCCGCGAGCGTCTCGGGCGGGCCGACGGCGGCGAGCGCGCGCTCGACCTCGCACGCGAGCCTCGTCGCGCGCCGAGCGCCGAGCGAGGGGTTCACGCACTGCAACAGATCGTTCAGCGCGCACAGCAGCAGCAAGGAGCCCCGGCCCGGCGCGGGATCGCCGTCGATCGGGTAGAGCCGCCGCAGCAGATCCCCGCGCGCGCGTCTCAGCGACGAGAGCTCCTCCGGGGAGAGCACGGCGATCGCGTCGGCCAGCCGGCTCGCCAGCGCGGCGCCGATGGGCCTCGTCGGCGACAGCGCACCGCCCCTCGCGAGCGGCAGGGCCACGCCGTCGAGGAGCGCGACGAGCCGCGCGCGCGCGTCGTCGGTCACGTCAGATCCCGGAGGGGGTGCCCGCCGACGTCCTCGTTCACCAGGCGCGGCGCTGTGAGCTCGATCTGCGCGAGATCCAGGCTCATCGCGCGGAGCGGCGCCCACCTCGGCCCCGCGACGAGCGCGGCCTCCGCCGAGACGAAGGCGTCCGGCGCGAACAGCGCCGCTCCCCCCGGGCGCAACAGCGCGACGTCGCCCGCGCCGAGCTGCAGCGCCTCCGCGAGCGCGGTCGCGGAGATCGCCGGCGAGACGTCGAACCCCGCCGGCGCGAAGATCCGATCGCCGATCGCGCGGAGCGGCGCGCCGATCGGCAACGACGCGGCCGCGCCCGACAGCACGAGGGCGCCCTCCGCGGTGAGCGCGAGGCGCGCCTCCGAGAGCGCGCGCCGGCCGAGCAGATAGAGGAGCCGCCGCAGCAGCTCGAGCTCCGACGCGGGCACCCACGACGCGCCGCCGCCCCGCGAGGCGCGCGCGCTCGGCACGAGGCGCACCTCCAGCGTCGCAGCGCCGAGCGAGCTCGGCGACGATCCGAGCCGCGCGGGCGCGCCGGTCATCGTGGGGCGCACGAGCGACGCGACCGACACCGTGGGCAGGCCGTCCTCGACGCGCACGGCGGGCGCGCCGCGGCCGCGAAAGAGCGTGAGCGCCGGCCCGGTGAGCTCGGGCAGCGCGTCGAGCGCGATCGGGTGCGTGAACCCCTCCTCGACGGCGACGGACGCGCCGACAGGGACGAACGACGTGAGCCCGGGGGTCGGCCGCGCGAGCGCGCCGAGGCGCGTCGGCCACGACGGCGCGACGAACAAGAGGCAGCGGGTGGC
>JADLFU010000088.1 GCA_020849655.1 Polyangiaceae bacterium
GCCGCGCCCGCGCCTCCCGCCTGGCCCCCCGCCCCTGCGCCGCCCGAGGTGCCCGCGCTCCCCGCCTTGCCAGCGCCACCCGACACGCCCGCGCTCCCCGCGCCGCCGGCCTTGCCGCCCGACGCCCCGCCACCCGCGCCGCCCGCCTTGCCCGCCGCGCCCGCCTTGCCGCCGGCGCCTGCGACCGCGCCTGCGCCCGCCTTGCCCGACGCGCCCGCGCCCCCGGCGACCGCCGCGCCTGCGCCCGCGGCGTTGCTCGCGCCGTCGTCGACCGAAGAGCCTCCCCCGCACGCGGCGGCGGTGGCGGCGGCGAGCGTCGCAGAAAAAAGCGCGAGGGAGGACGGGCGGAGGGAGCGGGGAAGCATCCGCCCAGTCTACCTCAGCTCGACGCCGCGCGGAGCCGCTCGAGCGCGTCGAGCACGGCCGCGCGCGCGGGCGCCGCCGACCGCACGTAGCCGCTGACGTGTCCCTCGTCGATCCACCGGAGCTCCGAGCCCGGCCAGTGACGGTGCAGCGCCTCGACCGACCGCGGCGCGACGTAGCCGTCTCGGCGCGCGCCGACGAGGATGGCCGCGCGCGGGCACACCGGCACGGGCAGGCGCGGCAGCGAGAGCGCGTCGAGGCGCTCGACGAGCGCGGCGCGCGGATCGGCGACGCCCGACAGCGCGCGCCACGAGGTCGCGCGCGAGAGCAGCCCGTCGACGAACACCGCGCTCGCCGACGCCGGCGCGGCGACGGGCACCACCGCGACCGGGATCGACAGCGTCGCCGCGGCCATCGCCGAGAGCTGCCCGCCCATCGAGTAGCCCGAGAGCGCGACAGCGCCGTGCTGCTCCGACGCCCAGCCGACCAGCGCGCGCGCCTCGTCGACCGCCGCGCGCCCGAGCAGCAAGAGATCGGCGACCGTGCGCACGTCGACACCGCGCTGCCGCGGAGGCTTGCGCGGGCCGTAGTACGGGTTCTCGAGGATGAGCGCGCCCACGCCGTCGCGGACGAGCGGGGCCGCGAACCTCGCGCGCCGCCGCGGCCCCACGTCGCCCGTCGCGCCGAGCAGCACGACCGCCGCGCGCGCCTGGCGGCGCGCCGGCGAGATCCACGTGACGTGCGCCACCCGGCTCTCCGCCGGCAGCTCCGACGCGAGCGGGCTCTCGAACGTCCCGGCGCGCTCCACCCGATCGGCGACCCTGCGCGCGCGGCCCCAGCGGATGACCGGCGTCGCCACCTGCGCGGCGAACGCGGGCGCCGCGTGCTCGCGCGCGTCCCCCTCCCCTCCCCAGCCGTCCTCGAAGAACGAGCCGGGTCGGGTCAGGCGGACGTACGCGCGGTCGAGCCAGTGGGCGCGCGTCATCCGTCGACGACGGCCACGCCCTCGAACGTGTGCCCCGCCCAGCTCGGCCCGTCGCCCGCGTGCTCGTCGAGCTCGTCGAGCCGGAACCCCGCCTCGCGGAGCGACCGCGGCACGTCGCGATCGAGGTGACAGTTACCAGAGATCCGTCGCCACCCCGGCGTCAGCGCCCGCTGCACGGCGCGCGTCACGGTGCGCGGCGAGCGGCCGTGCTCGACGAAGAGCAGCCTCCCTCCCGGCCCGAGCACCCGGCGCATCTCCGCGAGCGCGCGCCCCGGATCGTCGACGCTGCAGAGCGTGTACGTCATCACCACCGACTCGAACGATCCGGCGTCGAACGGCAGCGCCGTGGCCGACGCCGGGAGGAGCTGCAGCGGCGCGCGGCACTCACCCGCGCGGGCGCGCGCGCGCTCGAGCAGCGCCGGGGCCGGATCGATCGCGACGAGCTCCGTCACGCGCGAGGGATCGTAGAACGCGAGGTTCAGCCCCGTGCCGACGCCGATCTCCAGCACGCGCCCGCTCGCCTGCGGGACGCGCCGCTCTCGCTCCCTGCGGATGCTGCCGGTGCGGCACGCCTTCTCGACGAGGAACGGCAGCACCCGGCGATCCCACCAGCTCATCGCGCCTCGATGCCCCGGCCGCCGGAGGGTACAGTCGCGCGCATGACCGAGACCGAGACGGTGCGCGCGTTCTTCGACGCGCTGGTGAGCATGGAGGCGGAGCGCGTGCTCGCGTTCGCGGCGGACGACATCGTGTACGAGAACGTGTCGCTGCCGAAGGCCGACGGCAAGCGCGCGTTCGAGCAGCAGATGCGCGGCTTCGCTCGGCTCTTCGACAGGTTCGAGGTCGAGTTCCTCCACGTCGCCCAGCGCGACGACGTCGTGCTCACCGAGCGCGTCGACGCGCTCGGGCGCGGCGGGTACCTGATGAAGTTCTGGGTGTGCGGCACGCTGCGCGTCCGCGACGAGAAGATCGTGCTGTGGCGCGACTACTTCGACTGGCTCAACCTCTCCGCCGGCGCGCTCCGCGGCGTGCGCGGCCTGTTCCGCCGCTGATCGACTACTCCTTCGCGGGCTGGTTGTAGCCGCGGGGGCGGTACTTCGGATCGACGCCGTCGTTCTTCTCGCCGTTCGCCGAGACGTCTCGCACATGGTACGCGAGCCACGATCCAGGGTGGGTGTCGGCCAAGTCGAGCAGCGCGCGCTCGTACTTGTGAAACGCCCGCACGCGCGAGCCGTTCTCGTCCTCCGCGCGCTCCTCCCACAGGCACTGCAGGCCCAGCGTGAGCAGGTTGGGATCGTTGTCGGCCATCGGGAAGCCCGTCTTGTAGTGGGCCCACGCCTCGTCGACGCGGTGCTGCCGGCAGAGCGTGTCGCCGAGGTAGACGTGCGCCATCGGCCAGTCGGGCGCGAGCGCGAGCGCCGTCCGGTTCGACGCCTCGCGGAGATCCTGCCTGCCGCGCGCGCCCTGCATCACCGAGTAGTTGAGGTGCGCCTTCGCGCTGCGGGTCGAGACGTGGCGGGTGGCGTCCCAGAACGTGAGATCGTCGCGGTAGTCGCGGCTGTGGCGGTACGCCGCGCCGCACTGGAAGAGGAAGAAGAACGCGAACAGGCCGACCGCCGGCACCGAGTCCTGCTTCTTCGTGGCGTCGAACAGCCACGCGAACGCGACCGCGAGGACCAGCGTCGAGCCGATGACCGGGAAGTACCAGAACCGCTCCGCGCGCACCGTCGGCAAGAGCACCGGGATGTTCGAGTGCGGGAAGTAGCTGACGACGATCCACAGCGCGCCGAGCGCGACGAGCAGCGTCGAGGTGAGCGCGGGCGAAGGCGCCCACGCGACCCCCGCCTGCGCGTCGCGTCGCAGGCGTCGCTCGAGCCAGAGCCCGCGCGCCCACGCGCCGAGCCCGCCCACGACCGGGACGACCATCATCACCGCGCCGAGCACCGTCTCCCACTCCGTCAGCGAAGCCGGCACCGGCTCCTCGGGCGCCGAGTAGTCGCCCGCGAGCTTGCGGGGCAAGACGACCTGCACCAGCCCCCGGAAATACACGCGCAGCGCGCCCGCGACGCGGTGCGGGGCGTCGGCCTTGATGAAGGGATTGTTGAGCGGGTCCTTCGGGAGCGGCGGCTGGTGGAACCACACCATGAACGCCCGGTGCGCGCGGGTCGCCCACGACGCGCCCTCGGGGAGCGGATCGTTCAGCGTCGGCTCCATCGGCGCGGGGAACCACCGCTTGCGCATTTCCACGTACAGCACGAACGCGCCGACCGTGGCCACGAGCGCGAGCGCCGCCCGCAGCAGCCTCCGCGGCCGCCCTGGGTGCGTCACCGGCGCGAGGACGAGCGCGGCCCAGGGCACGAGCGGCACGAGCACGAGCGCGCTCTCCTTCGAGAACAATCCGAACAGCACGCTGAGCGCGACGGCGAACGGCATCAGCGGCGCGCCGAGCGACAGCGACGCGAGCGCGAGGAGCGCGCCCATCCCGCCCATCACGTCCGCGATGCCGACGACCCCGCTGACCGCCTCCGTCAGCACCGCCGACGCCGTGAACACCGCGCCCGCCACCCACGCGAGTCCGCGGCGGCGCGTCACGCGGAAGGTGAACATCACGACGAGCGCGCCGTTCGCGGCGTGGAAGAGCACGTTCATCCAGTGCGCGAGCCACGGGCTCTGCCGGATCGCCCAGACCCCTCGCCACACGAGGTTCGGCAGCGGGCGGTACGAGCCGATGCTGCGCTCGTGCGGGAGGCCCCAGAAGTCGCGGTAGATGACGTGCCACGGCCGCAGCCCCTGCTGGCCGTTGACGTAGGGGTTCGCGAGCAGCGCCTCCTGCTCGTCGAAGATGTAGTTCGTCTGCAGGTGCCGCGTGAAGAGCACGGCGGCGATGGCGAGCATCGGCACCATGGCGACCCAGAACGTCGGATCCTCGCCGACGAAGTAGTCGCGCACGACGCGCACCACGACCTCCCAGGGCCTCTCCTTGGGCGCGCGCGGCGCGGGCGGGGGCGGCGGCGTCTGCGGCTGCGACACGTCAGGGACCGGGCCGCGGGCCCGCGTGATCGTCGATGCCCCAGATGTCACCCCAGAGCGAGGAGCCGCCGTCGATGTAGTAGGTCGAGCCCGTCACGTAGTCGGCGAGATCGGACGCGAGGAACACGATCACGCGGGCGACCTCCTCGGGCGTGCCGAGGCGCTTCGCGGGGGTCGCGCGGCGCGCGGCCTCGAGCAGCGCGTCCCCGTACTGCGCGGTGCCGCTCGACACGATCGTGCCCGGCGCGACGGCGTTGACTTGCACGTGGTGCGCCGCCCACTCGACCGCGAGCGTCTTCGTCAGGTTCTCGACGCCCGCGCGCGCGGCGCCGGTGTGCACCATGCCAGGGAACCCGCGGGCGATGTCCGCGATGACGTTCACGACGCGGCCCCGGCGGGCCGGGATCATCGCGCGGGTGGCCGCGGCGCGCGTCATGTGGAACGTGCCGGAGAGGTTGTTGCGGACGACGGCCTCGAAGCCGCGCGACGACAGGTGCTCGGCGGGCGACGGGAACTGCCCGCCCGCGTTGTTGACGAGCACGTCGACGCGACCGAACGCCTCCTTCGCCGCGTCGACCAGGGCGTCACACTGCTCGGCCTCGCGGATGTCGCAGGTGCGCCCCGCTGCGCGGTCGGCGGGCAGCCCGAGCGCCGCGAGCCCCGCGTCGACCTTCTCGCGCGAGCGGCTCGCGATGACGACGCGCGCGCCGAGCGCCGTGAGCTCTCGGGCGGTCGCGAGGCCGATGCCGGTGCCGCCGCCGGTGACGATCGCGACCTGGCCGTCGAAGAGGCCAGGCCGGAACATCGACGCCTCGGGCTGCACGATCAGCCCCCCGTCATGCGGCAGTCGGACACGCGGCCGACCCAGGCGGAGTCCTTGTCGCCCCAGCCGGCCGTGGGCTGCCAGCGCACCTTGAAGTTCTTCAGGCGGTCCACCGGCTTGAATTTGCAGGTCGCGACGAAGCGGCGCACCTCCATCTCCTCGCGGGTGAACTTCGTCGGCGGCTCGTCCTCGATGCGCTTCTTCAGCACCGGCTGCGTGAACAGGCCGGGCACCATCACGAGCACGTTGTCGCTCGTCATGTACGGGGCGATGACGTCCTCGGGCTTGATCGGATCCGTCTGGCGCTCGCCGTTGAGCTTGAACCCGCAGCGCGCGCCGTCGACGGCCTGGTCGCTGCCGCACGACAGGCCGATCGAGTCGGCGCTGATGAGCGTGATGGCGACGTCGACGGCCTGGCCGACCTTGAACTCCGCCGGCGTCACCTCGACGGGTTTGACCCGCGCGCGCGCGGCCTCGCCCATCGTCGACCACAGGTAGTAGGCCGACAGGAGCCCCGTGACGGCGACGAAGATCCACATTTCGCGGGAGAGCTGGAGCGTTCGGATGTTCTGCACGGCGTCGTGTCCCTCTGGGGTGGCGCCCTCTACCCCGACTCCGCGCGGACCCCAAGCGCCGAGCGGCGGCGACGCCCGCGCCGAGAGAGAGAGGTTTGGCGCTTCCGTAGGCGGCGGCGCCGACCTAACCTCCCGCCCGTGGCGACGAAGGAGGCAGCGCTCACGCTGAAGGCGGGCGACGTCATCGCGCAGCGGTACGAGATCGCGCGGGAGCTCGGGCGGGGGGGCATGGGCGTCGTGTACCTGTGCACCGATCGGGTGACGGGCGATCGCGTCGCCGCGAAATGCGTGTTCCTCGACAAGTCGAAGGGCGTCGCGAGCGAGGCGATCTGGTTCGAGCAGGAGGCGCGCGCGCTCGCGGCGCTCGACCACCCGACGATCGTGCGGCCCCGCGACTACGGCGCGCTCCCGGACGGCTCGCCCTTCCTCGTGATGGACGCGCTGCACGGCCGCAGCATCCACGTGTGGAAGTACCTGACGAAGCTGCCGTGGCCGGTCATCTGGTCGGTCGTCGACCAGGTGCTGGCGGGCCTCGCGCACGCGCACGCGCGCGGGGTGATCCACGGCGATCTGAAGCCCTCGAACGTGCTCATCGATCCGCGCGGCGGCGTCGAGGACCCTCGCACGTACGTGCTCGATCTCGGCCTCGCGTGGCTGATGAACGACCACGTCGATCCGCGCCTCGGCGAGAGCCAGCTCGCCGCGCCGACGATGCCGTTCGGCCTCGGCACGCCCGGCTGGATGGCGCCGGAGCAGATCCGCCGCGCCGCGCCGCACATCGGCCCCGCGACCGATCTCTACGCGCTCGGCAGCATCGTCTTCGAGCTGCTCTCGGGGCGAGAGGTCTTCTCGGGCACCGGCCAGGAGATCCTGCGCGCGCACCGCGACACGCCCGTGACCGAGGTGTCTCCGCTGCCGCCGGGCGCGCCCGCGGAGGCCGGCGCGTGGACGGTGCGCTGCCTCGCGAAGCGGCCGTGGGACAGGTTCCGCCTGGCCGCCGACGCCCGCGCGGCCTGGGCGCCGCTCCGGCCCGAGGGCGAGATCCGGTGGGACGCGCCGAACGTCCGCGTCGGCGACGAGGACGAGTCGCCGATCTCGCTGCGCCCCGTGCCGAGCGCGTCGAACCCCTCCGCGGCCCTCGCCCCCGGGCTGCTCGCGCTCAGGCCCACTCCGCTCGTCGGTCGCAAGCGCGAGCGCGCCGAGCTCGACGCGCGCGTCGGGGCGATCGTCCGCGGGGAGCAGCGCCAGCACCTCGTCCTGCTGCGCGGCGAGGCGGGGGTCGGCAAGAGCCGCCTCGCCGAGTGGCTCCAGGAGCACGTGCACGAGACGGGCGCGATGATCCCGCTGCGCGCCCGGTACCGCCGCACGCCCGGCCCCTTCGACGGGATGCGCGGCGCCATCACGACGCACTTCAACCTGCGCGGCGTCGCGCGCGACGTGATCGAGCAGGCCCTCCTGAACGAGTGGGAGGTCGAGCCGTCCGACGAGCAGGGCCGCACGTGGGTCGCCGCGGCGGCCGCGTGGCTGAAGCCGCTGTCCGCGGACGAAGAGGCGCGCGTCGGCCCGTCGGGCAAGCGTTTTTTCCTTGACAAGGCAGAGCTTCGATGGGTCGTGATCCGGCACGTCCTCGAGCGCGTCGCCGCGACGGGGCGGCCGCTCCTCTTGTGGGTCGACGATCTCCACCTCGCGTCCCCGAACACGTTCGCCGGGCTGACGGCGCTGCACCGCGACGCGAAGGAGCTGCCCCTGCTCTTCCTCGCGACGGTGCGCGACGAGGCGCTGGCGGCCGATCCGGCGGCCTCGAGGCGGGTGAAGGAGCTGCTGGAGGCCATCCCCTCGACGACGCTCTCGGTCGCGCCGCTCGACGACGAGGAGACCCGCGCGCTGCTCGCCGCCTCGCTGCCGCTCGCGGAGGACGCCGAGGCCACGGCGGTGATGAGGAGCCACGGCAACCCGCTCTACGCGCTGCAGCTCGTGCACTCCTGGGCGTCGTCGGGCCAGCTGTCGCTCGACGGCGGCGCGTACCGGGTGCCGGCGGCGGCGCTCGCGCGGGCCGCGAAGACCACCGCCGAGCTGTTCGACGAGCGGATGGCGGCGCTGCCCGCCCAGCTGCGCCCCGCGGCGTTCGCGGCCGCCGCGCTCGGTGAGGTGCTCCACGCCGAGGGGCTCGGCAGGATGCTCCAGTCGATGGGGCTCGAGGTCCGCCCGACGCTGCGGGCGCTGCAGGAGGCGCAGGTGCTGCTCGTCAGCCGCAGCGGTCGGCTGCGCTGGCCGCACGCGCTCCTGCAGGAGCACGTGCTCGCGCGCCTCGCGGAGCAGCCCGACGCGAAGAAGATCCACCGCCTCGCCGCCGACGCGCTCGCGACCTACCCCGACGCGGGCTCACGGCGGATCGTGCGACAGCGCGCGGCGAACCTCCAGCGCGCCGGGGACGACGCACAGGCCGCGCGCCTCGTCCTCGACTTCGTCGCGCACGCGTGGCGCCGCGCCCGCGAGGTGGGCTGGATCAAGCGCGACCTCGAGGTGCTGGACGGCCGCGTGCACGGCGAATTGCTGGGCGAGCAGCTGCGCTGGCGCGCGGAGGTCGAGCGGCACATGGGCGAGCTGACGCAGGCGCGCCGCGACGCGGAGGAGGCGCGCAGGCTGCTCTCGGCGCTCGGCCGCCAGCAGGACGAGGCGCACTGCCTCCGGCTGCTCGCGCACATCGCGTCCGATCAGGGCGTGCCCGCGCTCGGCCGCATCGAGGCCTTGCTCGCGCACGCGACCTTCGTCCAGATCGGCGACGACCACGGGCGCGCGCAGGTCGAGGTGCTGCTCGGCGAGATCGAGTACCTGCTCGGCGACCACGCGAGCGCGAGGCTGCACCTCGGGAACGCCGCGCTCACGCTCCGCAAGGCGGGCGACACGCTCGTGCTCGCCCAGTGCTACATCCTCCTGTCGCTGGTGGAGCAGGCCGTCGGCCGCCTCGAGCCGGCGCGCGAGCTGCTCACGCTGGCCCGCGCGGAGTTCGACGCCATCGGCTACCAGCTCGGGCTCGCGCAGACCGACGTCGTGCTCGGGCACGTCGAGCACCGCGCGTTCGAATTCGACGCCGCGTACGCCCGCGCGAGGGAGACGCGCCAGCGCTTCGTCGGGATGGCGACCCCCCGCGGCGAGGCGGCGTGCGAGCGGCTGCTCGCGATGGCCTCGCTCGATCGCGGCGACACCGCGGCCGCGCTCCGGCACGCGCTCGCGGCCTACGCCGTGTTCGACGAGCGCCTCGCCGATCCGTGGGGGCGCGTGGAGGCGTCGCTCCTGCTCGCGCAGGTCGCGCTCGCGGAGGGCTCGATCGACCGCGCGCGCGAGCACCTCGACGCCGCCCGCGCGATCGAGCTCGACGAGTCCGAGCCGACGCAGCACCGCCACCTGACCAGCGCGTGGCTCGCCCTCGTCGAGGCAGACCACGCGCGCGCAGAGGAGGAGCTGGGCATGGCGCGGACGGCGTTCCCCGACAGGCGCCGCACGGGGGATCACACGCCTGCGCTGCTGGTTCGCCTCGCGACGCTCGCCGCGGGCACATCGGCCGCGGAGGTGATCGACGAGTGGCAGCGGTTCCTCGCCGCGGCGCCCGCGCTCTCCACGCCGGTGCCGCCGCCGCCCTGACGATCCTCATCACCAGATCGTCTTCGTGGGGGGCAGCTCGAAGCCCCTCACGCCGAGGCCGAGCTGACCCCAGTACGACGATCCCCAGCAGACGAGCGCGCGGGTCGCGCCGGCGATCGCGCACGCGTGGTCGGCGTTCACGATGAGGCGCTGCGCGTCGGAGACCTGCGCCACCGCGACCGCGACATCCTCGCGCGCCGTGCGCGTGCCCCTGCCGAGCTGGCCCTCGTCGTTCGCGCCCCAGCAATAGACGAGGCCGTCCGCACCGAGCGCGCACGCGTAGGCGTAGCCGCACGCGACGGCGACGGCGGAGAGGGGACCGGTCGCGGTCACGACGGGCGCGGGGTTCCAGTCGCGCCCGACCTCGGCGCCGCGCCCGAGCTGCCCGGCGCCGTCGTCGCCCCAGCAGCGCACGATCTGGTCCAGGCCCAGCGAGCAGGTGTGCGCCCACCCGGCGCACATCGCGCTGGTCGCGGGGAGGTTGCCGGCAGACGTGGGCGGCGGCGTGTCGAACTCGTCAGCGGACGTCGGGTCCACGCCGCACTGGCCGACGGAGTTTCCGCCCCAGCACGTCGCCGCGCCGGCAGAGTCCCAGGCGCACGCGTGCGTCGGGGTCGAGTAGGCGTCTCGGTACTTCGCGAAGCCGGCCACGTCCGCGAGGCCCGTCACCACCTGATGGGGGGCGCCGTCCGGCGGGGCACCCGTGCCGAGCACCGGGTCGAGCGCGGCGGCTGGCGCGAGCGACCACAGCCCGAGCGTGGGGCTGCGCCCGAACGTCCGCGCGCCGTCGATCCAGATCTCTGTCCAGTCGGAGCCGGCAGCGAGCAGCTCGCCGGAGGTCAGCTTCGTGCCCGCGGAGGTGAACCGCGCGAACGAGGACGCGAACGCCGCGTACGCGCGGCTGCCGTGGTCCCCGTCGCCCACCCAGGCGCGGGTCGCGCCCGCGAGCGCCGGGATCGGGACGAAGGTCGTCGACTCGTCGCTCGCCCCTGCCGCGAGCAGCGCGCGTGACTCGCCCGCGCGATGCCACGCGGCGCCCACCCGCGCGAGCGTCGCGCTCGTCGAGGTGGTCGCGTCGTCGACGGCGGTCAGGCCGGTGGGCGTCGCGTCGGGGACGGCGTGGGGGAGGCCGAGGCCGAGCTGACCCGAGTAGTCGTCTCCCCAGCACCACACGTCCGCGTCCCCGGCCGCGCAGCTGTTCGGCCCCGCCTGCAGCGGCGTCCACCCGACCCCCACCGCGGTGACGGCGCCGAGCCCCGATCGCTCGACGAACCCACCCGCGGACAGCTGCCCGTAGCGATCGTCGACGCAGAAGAGCCGCGCCTGATCGTTGATGACGCACGCTTCCGTCTCGGCGGCGAGCGCGGTGATCGTGCCGGTCAGCGCGCCCTGGGGCACGTCGAGGAACGCGCCGCCGGCGACGCTGCCGATGGAGCGCTGCACCTTCGCGCCGTTCGCGACGAACACCTCGTCCATCTGCGTGACCGAGATCCTCGTCGCCCCCGGGAGGGACGGCTTCGGCAGCTGCACCGGCGCGGTGTCTCCCCAGCAGTAGACCTCGCCGCCCATGGTCAGGCTGCACGTGAAAGCGTGCGACGACGCGGACGAGCTCGCGAGCGCGATCGAACCGATCCCGGCGGGCCCGGCGATCGGCGCGGGCGTCGCGCTCGGGGGCAGCCCCGCCACGTCACCGACGCAGACCACCTGGCCTCCCGCGTCGCGACCGCACGACAGGTGGTAGCCCGCGACGATCTGCGCGAGCTTCGGGAGGCTGGATTGGATGGGCGGGAACACGCCCCCTGCGCCCGCTGCGCCCAGCGCGAACCCGTCGTTGAGCCCCCAGCACCAGCTGTCGCCGGCCGCGTCGAGCCCGCACGAGTGCGTCGCGGACAGCGAGAGCGACGTCAGCCCCGCCACGCCGGGGACCTTCGTCGGGGTCGCGACGACGCGAGGAAGGGGCGCGCCACCGAAGCGCGCCTGGCCGCTGGGGTTGAGGCCCCAGCAGTACGCTGTGCCGTCGACGAGCAGCGCGCACATGGCCTCTTGCGTCCCGGCGAGCGAGCGGACCGGCGAGGGAGGGCCCGTGGTCGCGCCGCCTGCTCCCGCTTGACCCCCGCCCCCAGCGCCAGCGCCGCCTGCGCCCGCTTGCCCCGCGCCTCCTGCGCCCGCGCCGCCTGCGCCTGCTTGCCCCGCGCCGCCTGCGCCTGCTTGCCCCGCGCCGCCTGCCCCCGCTTGCCCCGCGCCGCCCGCGCCCGCTTGCCCCGCGCCTCCCACGCCCGCTTGCCCCGCGCCTCCCACGCCCGCTTGCCCCGCGCCTCCCACGCCCGCTTGCCCCGCGCCTCCCACGCCCGCTTGCCCCGCGCCTCCCACACCCGCTTGCCCCGCGCCTCCCGCGCCTGCTTGTCCTCCGCCGCTTGCTCCCGCTTGCCCCGCGCCGCCGCGCCCTCCCGAGCCGACCGCCGGAGGAGGCGCGGCGCACAGCTCGCGAGGCGGCGCGAGCGGCGGACACGCGCGGCTCGCGACGACGCGCGCGATCTCTCCGCGCGTCCACGCATCGCACAGCGAGGGCGCGAGCGACGACGACGCGTCCAGGGCCGCGAGCGTCGGGCGACCTGGGCTCGCGCGCCACTCGACGAAGACGTTCTCGCCCGGCTGTGCCGCGACGGCGCAGGCCGCGCCCGTCACCTCGACCGCTCGCGCCCCCGCGGCGCACGTCGCTTCGTCGAAGCACCCCGGAGGGCGGAACGCGTCCGCGTCACTCGCGTACGGAGGCAGCGACGCGCCCTCCTGCGTCGCCACGGGCTGGCAGCGCCCCGCCTCGCAGGTGTCGGTCGCGCTGCACGACACGCCGAGGCAGGCGCGGTCGAGCCTCACGCGGAGCAACCGCGTCGCCTGCGCGGGCATCGTGAAGCGCACCTGCTTCTCGATCGCCCTCCCCGTCGCGCCGTCCTCACCTCGCACGAGCAGCGTCACGGGGCCCTCCCCTCCCGTGTCGACGAACGTGAGCGTGCCGGGCAGGGTCGCGCCGGACGGGACGCGGTACGCCTGGTCGAACTTCGGCGCCCCGGCGCGCGTCGCCTTCACGCTGAGCACCGCCAGCTCCTCGGGCATCGCGAGCTCCGTCGAGAACGCGACGACGATCGCGGAGGCCTTCTCCTCCGCGCACGCCGCGAGCAAGGAGAGGGCAGCGACGCCGAGCGCCGCCCGGGGAGATCGCCTCCTCGTGAGCGCGGACGCGGGGCGAGGAGGCGCGATCACCGAGCGTCACTCATACAGACGCTCGCCCGCGTCGTCGAGCGCGCACGGCGAGCTATCTTCGCGCGTGATGAACCCCATCCGCGAGCTGATGAAGCGCGCCCGCCCGCTCGTGCGCGCGCGGCGACGGGCCTTCGGGCCGCTCCGGCCGAGCTGGTCGGAGGAGTTCGAGACGATCGCCACCGTGCTGCGGCTCTCGGCGACCCTCTCGACGCGCCTCCCGCTGTCGGTCCAGCGCCGCGCCGTGGACGCGCCGCGCCCCGACACCGCGGTGGTCAAGCAGACGCGGATCACCGAGGTGAGCGCGGGGGGCGTGCGCGGCGCGTGGTTCGAGCGACCGGAGAGCCGGCGCGACCGCGCCGTCGTGTACCTGCACGGCGGCGGCTACTCCGTCGGCGGGCTGCGCTCCCACCGCGATCTGATCGCGCGGCTGTGCAGCGAGGTCGGCGCGCGGGTGCTCGGCCTCGAGTACCGGCTCGCGCCGGAGCACCCCTTCCCCGCGCAGCTGGAGGACTCGCTCGCCGCCCTCGACTGGCTCGCCGAGCAGGGCCTGCCAGCGTCGCGCGTCGCGCTCGCGGGCGAGTCGGCAGGCGGCGGGCTCACGCTCTCGACGCTGGTGGAGCTGCGAGATCGCGGGCGCGAGCTGCCGGCCTCCGCGGCGCTGCTCTCGCCGTGGGTCGATCTCGAGGGCGGCCGCGCGTCGTACCGCGAGAACCGCCGGTGGGACTTCGTCACCCCGCGCGCGATCGAGGCCTACACGAGGAGGTTCGTGCCGCGCGACCGCCGGCGCCACCCGCTCGCCGCGCCGCTCCACGCCGAGCTCGGCGGGCTGCCGCCGATCCTCGTGCAGGTGGGCGAGGTCGAAAGCCTGCGCGACGAGGGCGTAGAGCTCGCCGCGCGCCTCGAGGCTGCGGGGTGCGACGCGACGCTCGAGATCTGGCCCGACATGATCCACGCGTTCCAGGTGTTCGCGCCGATGCTCGACGAGGGGCGCCGCGCGCTCGCGCGGGCGGGCGCCCACCTGCGCCGCGGGCTGGACGATCGCGAGCGGCGGGCGGAGAGCCTGGGCTAGCCGTCGATGAGGCGGGCGGGCAACAGCGGAGAGGGCGCGCCCGTGACGACGATCCACAGCTGGTGCGCCGCGCGCGTCGCCGCGATGTGCAGGAGGTGCCTCGACGTGTCGTCGGCCGGGTACGACTGCGCGTTCACGTCGACGAGCACCACGTAGTCGAACTCGAGGCCCTTGACCTGCCGCACGTCGGTGACGTCGATGCCCGACTTGAAGATGAAATCCTGATCGCGCACGCGGCGCAGGCCGGGCACCTCGGACCTCGAGAGGCCGTCGAAGTACGCGTCCGCCTGCTCGGGGAACCTCGCGAGGATGGCGACGCTCGCGCGCGGCTCGCGCTGGAACAGCGGGCGGAGCACGTCGGCGAGGAAGGCGACGGCGGCCCCCTGCTGCGGGAACACGTGCGACTCGACCGGCGCGCCCGTGCGCGGCGCGTCGGGCGGGTTCGGATCGGCGAGCGGGCCGAGCACCTCGCGCGCGACCTCGACGACCTCGCGGGTCGAGCGGTACGCGATGCGCAGCGGCTCGATCTCGAGGTGCTTCATGCCGAGATCGGCGAGGGTCTGCTTCCAGTCGCGGAACCCGTTGTCGAGGTACAGCTTCTGCGCGGTGTCGCCGGCCAGCGTCACGCTGCGCGCGCTCGTCGTCGTCGAGAGCAGCACCGACAGCTCGACCGGCGACAGATCCTGCGCCTCGTCGACGAACAGGTGATCGTAGACGAGCGGGAGCTTGCCCTTCTTCAGCGCGCCGGCGACGAGCTGGTAGGCGCGCAACAGGAGCGCGTCGTCCTCGCGGTCGAGGCGCCACGCGTCGTCCTCGACGTGCACGCCGTCGACGCCGATGCTGCGATCGTCGGTCGAGTCGTCGTCGGGCTCGTCGTCCTCGCGCTCCTCCCACTTCGCGTTCACCGCGTCGCTCGGGTCCGCGTCGACGTCGCCCTCTCGCTCACGGTCCTGCTGCTCGACGAGCGCGAGGCAGCGCTCGCTGCACCACCGGTGCGCGGAGGTGAGCTCGGCCTCGGTGAGCAGATCGCCGTGCGCCGCGATCGCCGCGCGCAGGGCCGGCAGATCGGTGAGCGCCTCGGCCCAGACGCCGAGCGCCGCGCGCGCGTTCTTCTTCGCGCGGGGCGACGCGAGGTGCCGGTCCGCGCGCTCGCGCAGGAGCGAGAGGAGCGCCGGGTGCTTCTTCAGGCGCGTGACGGCGCTCGGGGTCCCCTCGTCGAACTTCGCCTTCAGGAACGGGAACGCGAGCTTGCGGCGCTTGGTCGCCCAGTCCTGGAACGTGACCACCTTGACGCCGGCCACGCCGAGCGCGGGGAGCACCTCGGAGATGTAGGCCGAGAGCGCCTTCCCGTACGTCACGACGAGCATCCGGTCCGCGCGAAACCGCTCGGGCGAGCGGTACGAGAGGAACGCGATCCGGTGCAGGCCGATCGTGGTCTTGCCGCTGCCCGCGCCGCCCTGGATGACGACGACGCCGGAGTCGGGCGCGCTGATCAGCTCGAACTGCCGCGGATCGAGCAGGGCCGCGATCTCGGGCAGGTGGCGGTCGCCCCGCTGATCGACCTCGAGCCCGACGCCGAGCACGCCCTTGGTCGTCTCGGGCCGCGCCGCGGAGCCCTGGCCGCCGGAGAGCTCGGTCGCGCGCGCGCTCGCCTGCTTCCACGTGTCGTCGGCCTTCTTCACGAACACACCCTGCGGGGCGTGGACGCGCAACAGCCGCCGCTCCGAGATCGTCACCGTCCGCCGCACCGTGACCTCGCCCTCGACCTCGCGCCCGCCGAAGCGCTCCTCGTACGACGCGCCCTCCGGGTACCGGTAGTAGAGCTGGCTGATGGGCGCGTGACGCCAGTCGACGATGCGCACGCCGCTCTTCGAGTCGATGTGCGTACCGCGCCCGATGAGCACGTCCCGCGCCTTGCCTTGCTCCACGAGGCGCAGGTGCGCGAAGTACGGCGCCTGCGGATCGACCGGCACCTCGAGCGGCTCCGCGCGGCGGTTGGCGACGCCGGCGATGCGCTCCATCTGCGCGATGAGCGCGGGCACGTCCTCGAGGCGCGCCTCGGCGATCTCGTCGCGGATCTCGACGAGCTGGCGCGCGTAGTCCTGCTGCATCGCGGCGGCGGGCTCGCGCGCGGGGCGCGGCGCAGTGGCGAGGTTCGCCAGCACCTTGCCGAGCAGGGCCTCTTCTTCTTGGGGGATGAGCTCGTCGGACATGGGATAAAATGGGCACCGCGCTTTACTCGAAGCGCCGTCGCGGACAAGCGACAAGTGCGGGCGCGCGAGCTCAGCGTGGGCTTGGGCGGAGCGCGGCGTCGAACGCCGCCGTGCGCAGCGCGTAGAGCTCGGGCTCCGGGACGCCCGTCTGCGCGGCGACGATCCCTGGAGGCACCCCGCGCAGCAGCGCCGCGAGCGCGCGCTCTCTCGGATCGACCGCGCAGGGAGCGACCTCGCCCAGCCCGACGCGCGCGCGGAGCGGGTGCGCCGGCGACAGCGGCGCGTCGAGCCACGCGAGCACGCGCTCGAACGATCGCGCCCCCTGGAACGCGTCGCGGCCGTGGAGCATCCGGTGGTTGTCGACGAGGAGCACCTCCCCGCGCGCGACGCCGACACGCAGGGGTGGCGGCAACGCGCGCGCGAGCCGCACGCCGAGGTCGTCACGCGCGACTGGCTGGTGCGTGACGTACAGCTCTGCGCCGCTGCGACACAGCGTCGGGCGCGTCTCCGCTCCGAAGTAGAAGGAGTGCCGCCGCGGCGTCGTCGAGAGCGCCGAGAGCAGCCCAGGATCGCGCGCCGCGAGCTGCTCACACAGGTCGAACGCGTCGACCAACAGCGACTCGCCCCCCTCCGCCGCGGGCGCGCGGCAGGCCATCACCTGCAGGTGGGCCGGCAGCCCGCGGAACGGCTGGCTGTCGGTGTGCAGCGGCGCGTCGCCGTCGCTCGCCGCGACCGATCGCGCGCCCGGCACCGGGCGGATCGGCTGCCGCTCGACCATCCTCGGAGCGCGCCCGACGAGCCGCTCCACGACGGCCCAGGGATCGCGCGCGCACGCGTCCGCCTCGAGCCACGTCGCCCCCGCGGCCACCACGACGAACCCCGCGCGCGCGAGCTCGGCGAGCGCCGCCGCGCGCCCCACCTCGGGATCGTCGAGGCAGAGGCGCGTCACGAGAACGGGTCCCAGGTCGAGACCTCGAGCGACGCGGCGAGGGCGGAGCGCGACGTCGGGTACGCCGTGTACAGGAGCTCCCCCTTCGCCACGCGCGCGACCGCGCCCACGCGGTGCACGCGCAGGACGGCGGGCAGCGCGTGGAACCAGTCGGTCTCGAGGACCGCCGACAGCGCCTCCCACCCGTCCCCGAGCGCGCCGACCAGCAGCGTGGAGGCGCCGGGCGACGTCTCGACGAGCTCGGGCGGCTTCACGAAGAAGAAGGGCTCGCCCGGCTGGTGCGGCGTCGCGTACTTCGCGAGGTACAGGCGCGCGCCCTCGTGCGCCTCGTGGGGGAGGAGCCGACGGTAGCCGCGTGACACCCGCGCGGCGTAGGCCTCGTGGGCGCGCGGCTCGCAGCTCGCCGAGAGCGTGTGGCCGTCGTAGCGAGCCTCGACGTCGTGCGCGGCGCGGAGCTCCAGCGCGGTCGTGGTCGCGACGACGCCGCCGCTCGCGCCCACGACCTCGAGCTCACGGGCGGCGAGCTGCGGGAGCGAGAGCCGCGCGATCCGCGCGGGGGCGGGCGCGGCGCCGTCCCCGCTCGCCGCGCGACGCGCGCGCTTCGCGTACTTCTTCGTGGGAGCGCGTCGCTTGTCGGCGAAGTACGCGGCGTCGAAGAACTCCGCGTGCCGCGCCGCGAGCCCGGCCGACAGGGCGTCGTCCGCCTCCTCCACGCGCGCGGGTGAGAGCCGCGTGAGCGAGCCGAGCTCCCCGACGAGCGTGGCCGCGTCGACGCCGCGCGCGAGCGAGAGGGTGAGCACGACCGCGACGGGCCCCTCCCCGCCACCCAGCAGCCGCTCCTCGACGTCGACCGTCACGGGCCTGCGGTTGCCGGCGTGTCCGACGCGCACGATCTCACCGTCCCGAGGCGCGACGAACACGCCGGTCAGCACGTCCACGCGCCCGCGCGAGACGACGCAGGGGCCGGCCGCGAACCGCCTCGCCAGCCACGGCTGGAGCAGGCCTGCCCGCGCCAGCATCGGCGCCGTGCCGCGGAAGCGCTCGACGATCTCGCGCGGCACCTCGGCGGTGATCCGTCCGAGGCGTCGCCGCAGCGTCAGCGGCGATCGGAGCGACAGCCGCGCGCCCGCGGCGTTGCCGACGAGGAACGGCGTGCACGCGCGCGCCGCGCGCACCGGGATCGATCCGCCGAGCAGGGCGTCGCTCGTCGTCACCCCGAACAGCTCGGGCAGCGCGACGAGGGCGCCGCCCGGCCTCAGCATGGGTTCCGGGAGAGCAAGGAGTGAGCGCCGGAGTCCGAAGCGGAATTCGAGCCGAATTGGGCTGAAACCCCGCGCACTCGCGCCCGTGTCACGTCGAGCACGGCTTCACCCGAGGCGGCCAAAGGACGCACGAAATCCGGCGCTCGCGACGAAGCGACCCCGGCACCCACGCTCAGCTGCACCCGCCGCCGCCGCCGCAGCCGCCGCCGCCGCCGCACCCGCCACCCCCGCCGCAGCTGGACGACGCGCAGCTGGAGGACGAGCTGCTCTCTGCGACGTTCGCCTGGTACGCGGCGCTGAAGGCCGCGAACGCGGGCACCGCGGCGACCGTCGCGAGGCCCCCGAGCGCGACCGCGAGCGCGACGTCGTGCTCGGCGCCGCGCTTGCCTGACTGCACGTCGCGCACGAGCGAGGTCGTCGCCGCGCCGAGCCACGCGAGGTAGGCGCCGGCGCGCGCGCTCTTCCCGTCAACGCCGCGCGCCACGATCGCCGCCACCACCGTGCACAGGACCATCGCCGCGAGCAGGTTGGTGTAAGGCTTGTCGATTGTCGCGAGCAGTACGATGCGCAGCGCGGCGACGACCAGCAGCGCCAACGCCACGCCGGCGCCGGCGAGACGCACCACGCGGACAGCTGTGGGCGAGCGCAGGAGCCCCCCTGCCACGAGCTGCTGCGTCAGCTCCGGCGCGATCGACGTCGCCACGGTGGACGCCGCCGACCGGAGCTGCAGCATCGTCAGCGGCGTACCCGTCTGGGCGATCAACCAGAGCCGCGCCTGGAACGGCTCCGACGGGCGCGCCGGCGCGGGTGCATACGCGCCGTCGCGCTCGGTGAACACCTGCTGGGAGAGCGCGCTCGCCACGAGCAGCTCCGCGACCGCGGCCTCGCCGCCGCGCAGGAGCGCGACCGGATAGACCTCCGCGCCGCGCGGGACGGCCCCGATCGTGAAAGGCTGGTGCACGGGGACCGCCGCCGGCACCCGGTAGCCCCCCACGCCCCCGACGGCCCCCGCCCCCGCCGTGACCGCCACCGGCGCGCCGCGGCGGTCGAGCACGGCGAGCCACGCGCGGCGGAACAGCACCCACGAGAGCAGCACGAGCACCGAGAACACGAGGTAGAACTGCAGGAAGGGCCCGCCCGTGGGCAGGTCGAACGGAAAGAAGTCGAGCAGCTCCTTCACGGCGCGCCTCCGAGCTTGTCCACCTCGTCGACGGCGCGGTCGAGGAGCGCCGCCAGCGCCTCGTGCGCCGCGCCGGCGTCGGCGGCGGGATCGAGCAGCGGCGCGACCGACAGCCCCCACCGCTCGGCCGCCAGCGTGAGCAGCGCCCCGAGCTCGTCGGGCGCGTCCACATTGAACAATTCAAACATCGCTCGGAGCGGCGAGCGGAGCTGGCGCAGCTTGCGGATCACCGCGCCGCGGAGCGGGCGCTCCGCGAACAGACCGTCGACGGCGGCGCGCCTCAGGCGGATCTGCGCCTCGCGGAGCTCCTGCTCGACGCGCACCCGCTTGTGGGCGTCCGCGATCTCGAGCGTCGCGAACGGGTCGTCGCCGTGCAGCGTGACGTGCGCGCGCCGGATGTCGTCATAGAACAGCGGGAACGCGTCCGCGGCGCGGCCGATCTCGTCGTCTCGCAGGAGCACGGCCTCGATGCGCGCGGTGTTGCGGGCGAGCACGAGCGGGTTCGCCGCCTTGCGCAGCACCTCGGGGCTCGTCTTGCGGAGCACGACGCAGAGATCGACGTCGCTCGTTCCGGGCTCGTACGCGCCGCGCGCCGCGCTCCCGAACACGAGCACCGCCGCGAGATCGGCGCCGACCGCGCGCGTGAGCGAGTCGATGAGCGCGTCGAGCGCGTCCTTCACGCCGGGGGGCAGGTTCAGCTCTGGCATCAGCGCGGAGGCTACGGGATCAGCGCCTCACCGCGAAGAGGCGCAAGCGCGCGGCGGCGCCGGGGGGCTTGACGGCGTACAGCGTCTCTCGTCCAACGACGCGCCGCGCGACGTAGGGCCCGCGCCTCGGGCCGAACGACGCCGCGCCGGGCTCGCCCGCGAACCGCGCCTCGAGCGACAACAGATCACGCGAGGCGGCGAGCCGCAGCGCGGGGACCTCGAGCGCGCGCCGCGCGATGCGGACCGCATCGACCACCCCCGCGAGCGCGGCGGGCCGGGGCGTCTGCTCGACGATCTGCAGCGCGAGCTGCCGCGCCTCCGGGTGAGCGGCGACAGCGGGGACGAGCGGCAGGGCCTCGTCCGCGCGCTTGCGGGTCAGGATGGCGCGCGTGCGTGAGACGTCGCCCGGCGCGAGGCCGAGCTCGTTCGATGCATCTCCGCCGACGAAGGCGCGGGCGAGCGCCTCCTCGGTCACGCGGAGCGGTCGCGCGCCCACGGGCACCAGGCCCCGCGCCCTCGGGGTGACGTCGCCGCCCACGGCTCGCGCCGCGCGGACCCGATCGACCTCCCCGAGCAGCTCGCCGAAGGGCGGAAACGCGGCGTCACGCTCGATCAGCACCGGCACGTCACCGGCCCGCGAGAGCGCGTCCGCCAGCATCTCGAGCACCGCCTCGGGCACCGCGTGCGCGTGGTCGTCGAGGTAGTAGCCGTCCTCGAACACCCCGCCAGCGACGTGGATCATCGCGATCCGCTCGTGAGGGAACGCGCGCGCCTCGAGGACGGGATCGAGCCCCGCGTTCAGCGCGTTGGCGTACAGGTTCGCGACGTCGAACAGCAGCGAGCACCCCGTCTGCTCGGCGATCTCCGCGTAGAAGTCGCCCTCGCGGGCCTCGCGCTCGACGTGCCGGAACGTGGTCGCGACGTTCTCCAGCAAGAGCGGCACGTCACCGAGCGCGCGCCGCGCGACCGCCGTGTTGCGCGCGACGACGTCGACCGCCTCGCGCGTGCGCGGCAGCGGCGTGAGGTGCCCGAGCTCGAGCCCGCCGGCGCGCACGAAGCTCACATGCTCCGAGACGAGCGGCGCGCGGAGCCGGCGCGCGAGGGCCCCGAGGCGGCGGGCGCGCTCGACGTCGATCCCCTCCGCGGAGCCGAGCGAGAGCTTCACGCCGTGCGGCACGACCGGCAACAGCTCGCGGAGCGCCTCGGCCTCGCGCGTGGCCGCCTGGCTCACGTAGCAGGACTCCGCGACGACCTCGACGAAGTCGACCGACGTCGGATCGCGGACGAGATCGCCGGCGATCTCGGCGCGCAGCCCGACCCCCACGCCTCTCAGCATGTCAGTACGCCTTGCACGCGCGCCCCCCGCAGCTGTCCCACCTCGAGCGCCGGTAACCGCCGTCGCCGTCGCCGTCGAGCGCGCGTTCGCCGCCGAGCTCTCGCAGGAGCGGCAGGCAGCCTGCCCTCGCGGCCTCGAGCGCCGCCCGCGCGCCCGGCCCCTGGAAGAACAGCCGGTATTGCTCCGCCCAGTTCTCCGTGCCGACCGCGACCTTGAACGGCATGCAGTAGGGTGACACGCACCCGCGCTCCCGCTCCTCGGGCGAGAGGCGCGCGCAGTCCCCGCGGTCGCCGCACGTCCTCGCGCAGGCGGGCGTCACCTCGCCGACGGCGTCGGGCTTCGCGAGCGAGTACGCGACGAGGTGCCCGATCTCGTGCATCAGCACGGGGCTGTAGAGCGCGTGGTCGCGCGGGGAGCCGTCGACCGTGACGCCGTCTCGCTGCACGTGGTAGCTCCAGTAGCTCCCGAAGTTGCCGTGGGCCCAGTGGTTCTTCTCGGTGAACAGCCGGTGGTGGAGCCAGAGCGTGCGGCCGTCGCGGGCGTCGGACGGATCGCCGCGATCGAAGGGCGCGATCCCGTGCTCGGTGGGTCTGTCGTCGATCACGACACGGAGCACACGCGCCGCGTGCGCCTCGGGGAGCCGCGCGAGGGTGTTCTCGATCAAGCGCAGCCACGCGTCATCGATGAGGCCCGCGATCTCCGGGGCGCGGGGCGTGGTCGCGCTCGCGCCAGGCCACAGCACCGGGACGCACGCGCCGCCCGCGCGCGAGAGAAAGCGAGCGTCGTAGCCGTCCCACGAGAAGGTTCGCCGCGGCCCGCCAGGCTCTCGCGACGCCACCGGCGCCGCGCCGGACCTGTAGTCGACGCATCGACGCGCAGGCTCCGGGGCGGGCTCGGCCGCCGAGGCGACCGGTGGTGGTACAGCGCCGGGACCCGTGCCCGGCGGGGGGGGTGCCGAGCCGGACGCGGCCCCGGGCGCCACGCCCGCCGAGGACGCCGGGGGGCTCCCGGCCGTCACGCCATGTTGCGGAACACGACACGCCGACGATGCAACAATCGACATCACGAGCCCAACCCAGCGTCGACCCTCGGGCGTCACCATCCTAAAATTCGCGAAATCGCGCTGGTTGGGTTCATGAGGTTTCATCCTGGCACGCCAGGTGCTAGCGGGCGCCGCATGGCAACAAACTCGATCCCCCTCGCCAGCACCCGATTCTTCACCCCCGGACAGGTCGCCGCCTGGGCCGGCGTGACGTCGATGACGATCATCCGCTGGTGCGACGCCGGCGTGCTCCACGCGACGATGACCCCGGGCGGTCACCGGCGCATCACGGAAGACTCGGTGCGAGATTACCTGACGAAGCGCGGCCTGGCCATCCCGGCCGAGCTGACCCCGCCCGAGCTCCAGGGCACGCCCCGCGTGGTGGTGCTCGCGACCGCGAAGACCCGGCGCGCGCTCGGCCCGAAGCTGAAGGGGCTCACGGTGAAGACCTACGCCGAGCCGCTGGAGGCGCTCGTGGAGGCCTGCTGCACGCCGCCCGCCCTCGTGCTCCTCGAGGCCAACGGCGAGAACGATCCGGCCGCGATCGTGCGCGCGCTCCGCTCGAACGGGCGCACCTCCGGGATCAACGTCACCGTGTGGGGAGACGCCACAGCGGCTGACGCCGCGAGGCAGGCGGGCGCGACGCACGCCTTCCGCACGGACGGGCTCGCCGACGTGGAGCGCGTGCTGACGTCGCTCCGCGCGCGCGCCGGCTCCTGACGCGCGGCGCGGTGGTGGCGGGGAAGGGACTCGAACCCCCGACCCGGCGCGTATGAAACGCCTGCTCTAACCAGCTGAGCTACCCCGCCGAGGGGACGCCCAAATGACAGAGCAGTCGCGGATCGTCAAGAGCTTCGCGCTGCGACGAGGCCGATCAGCGGCGGCGCCTCCTCAGCAGGGCGAGGCCCGCGAGCGCGAGCGCCGAGAGGGACGCCGCGCCTCGGGCGCCCGTCGCGGGGACGACGCACCCGCAGCCGCCCTCCGTCTCCGTGGAGCCCGGGGCTGCGCCGGGGGTCGGCGTCGCTGCCCCCGCCCCAGCCGCGCCACCAGCGCCGGCCGCGCCGCCCGCGCCACCTGCGCCGGTCGAGCAGACGAGCGGGCCGACGTCCTTCTTCAGCACGCCCTGGGTGAGCTTCGTCGCGTAGTTGCCGGTGTTCTGGTTGTCGTGGTGCCAGCTCTCCCACTGCACGACGCCGTTCGCGTCGCCGTCGGTCTTCCACGCGTACAGCCAGCCGTCGCGCGTGCCGACGACCACGTCGAGCTTCCCGTCGCCGTCGACGTCGCCGACCGCGGTCGTCGCGAGCACCCACTGCCCGGTGTTCTTCGGGAACCCCTTGGCCTCGCGCCCGCACGCGTCGAACGCGCGCACGAGGTAGCCGCCGGAGCCCGTGAGGATCTCGGGGAAGCCGTCGCCCGTGAGGTCGGCGATGGCCTGGCTGTTGACGAACATGAAGTCCTCGATGTTCATCGGCAGCCCGGGCAGCATGTCGCCGGTCTTGCCGCTCCACGCCGCCACGAGGAACTGCGGCGGGCGGGGCGTGAGGCCGCGCTTGTTGGAGAGGTAGCCGATGAGGCTGAGCGAGCCGCCGGCCGCCACCACGTCGGGCGTGCCGTCGAGATCGAGGTCGCCGATGCTCGGGTGCGCGAACAGCGGAAACATCGTGTCGTTCGTGGCCTGGCTCAGCTCCCCGAACACCGCGGTCGACAGCCCGCGCGTCGCGCCCTCGGGCTTCTTCGGCAGCAGGTTCGCGGGGTTCTTGTTGAGCTTGTCCTGCAGGCCCGGGTCGGCTGGCACGACGGTGGGCGGGCTCGAGTTGCCGTGGAACACCGCGTCCGAGACGCCGTCGCCGTCGATGTCGGCGAAGACGCCGCTCGTGGTCACGCCCTCGCCGAGCAGCGGCAGGACGTTGACGCTGGTGAGCGTGATGGGCCAGTTCGGCAGGTACGCCGGGCGCGCGGGATCGAACCCCGGCGTGTCCTTGCCGCGCCCGTCGAGCACGTAGAACGCGCCCGATCCCTCGTCGGAGCCGAGCTTCTCGCTCGATCCTGTGAGGATCTCGGGGATCCCGTCGCCGTTGAGATCCGCGACCGCGGGCGTCGTGAGGATGCGGTTGTGCTCCTCCGCGGGCGTCAGGCGTCCGTCGTAGTGGAGCTGGATCGGCCAGTTGGGGAGCGGCGCGCCCGTCGCGTCGTAGACGTGGATGAAGCCGTCGTAGCCCGCCTGCACGATGTCGAGCTTGCCGTCCTTGTTCATGTCGATGAGCACGGGGGACGCCATCGATCCGCGGACGATGACGTTCTTCTTGTCCATGCAGACGTCGGGGCGCTTGACCGTGGGGTCGAGCGGGCACGACGGGACGTACGGCAGGCGCACGGGGAACCCAGGCTTCACCTTCCCGTCGGTCGAGAGCGCGTAGATGGTGCCGCCCAGCGTCGTCGTCACGATCTCGAGCTTGCCGTCACCCTCGAGGTCGGCGATCGCCGCGGAGGCCATGATCGCCTCGCGCGCGAGGTCGGGATCGACCGCGCCGGGCTGGTAGCCCTTGGCCGCGAGGTAGGTGCCCCCGGGGTTGTCGGGCTTCGGATCGAGGCCGTCGAGGCGCTTGACCACGAACGGGAAGCCCGGGAGCTCCTGCGGGCCGCTCGGGGTGATCTTGTAGACGTGCAGCTTGCCGGCGGCGTCGCCCTGGATGATCTCTCGCACGCCGTCGCCGTCGATGTCGGCGAGCTTCGGGCTCGACTCCAGGCTCGCGCGCAGCTTGACGGGGAACCCAGGGAGCAGCGCGGGATCGGACTGCTTGTAGTACGTCCTCCGGTACTCGCCGGGCACGTCGCCCACGCCGTTCTCGTAGTGCGCGACGACGCGGATGCGCACGGTGAAGGCGTGCTGGTTCTCGCCGCGCTTGGAGTCGGGATCGGCCTCGTGGGTGGGGTCGATCGTGGACAGATCGATGAGCGCCAGCGGCTCGCTCGCGCCCGACACCGTCGCGCCGGGCACGCCGGATTTCTCGGTGATCTTCTTGAACAGCTCGTCGAGGGGCTGCACGCCGGGCGCCCACTCGACGACGTAGTCATAGCTCGTGGCGCGCTTGGCGCTGACGGTGGCCTCGAGCTTCACGGGGCCGGTCTGCCGCTCGGGGTAGAGGTTCTCGAACCACAACGGCTCGGTGATGTTCACCTCCGGGGGGATCTTGCCGTCCTTGATCCACTCGATCGCCGTGTTGACGTTGGTGCGCCCGTAGCCGAACCGCTGGTCGAAGCCCGGCTGCGACCAGTAGTACTTGGTCTTCTCCTCGCGCGACTCCGGGACGTTGATGTCGTCCGCCGTCATGATGAACAGCTCGAGGATCTCGCCCGCGGACAGCGGGTACTTTCCGTACTTGAGGGCGGCCGACTGCATCAGCCCGACGATGCCGGCGTTGACGCCCGCCGCGCCGCTGGAGGCCGCCTCCGAGGACGACGAGATGTAGTTGTTGCCGCCGAAGTTGGTGCCGGGATCGAAGATGAGGAACGAGTCGGCGGCCGTCGAGTCGGGCCCGTTGTTGATGATGGCGTGCGCCGAGAACACGTAGTTCGCGGTGTTGGGCAGGTTGTGGTGCTTGGAGTTCTCGTCGGCCATCGACCCCGTGACGATGGCGCCCTTCTGCCAGGCGTACTCGACGGCGCGCTGCGCGTACGGGGAGAGGTTGATGGTGCCGAGCGCGCACTCGATCGCGGAGATCCCGTTGTCGGCGCTGTAGACGACGGCCTGGCCGAAGTCGTTGGAGTCGGCGATGAAGCTGTCACCCACGCGCAGCGGCACGAAGCGACAGTCGGGGCACATGCCGGGCTCCCCCATTCCATTGTTCGTCTCGGCGGCGGCCCAGCTCGCCTGGTTGGTGCCGTGGTAGAAGTCGGTGTCCTCGAATGGATCGTTGTCATCCATGAGGAAGTCCCAGCCGCAGATGTCGTCGGTGTACCCGTTGCCGTCGTCGTCGACGCCGTCCGAGAAGTTGAGGATGAGGTCGCCGGGGTCGAGCAGGCCGTTGTTGTTCTTGTCGCCCTTCGGGTGGCCCGTGGACGCCTCGGGGAGCAGGCTCGGATCGTCGGCCCAGTCCTTGAAGCTGACGACGCCGTCGCCGTTGCAGTCGAACTCGGGGAGATCTCCCTTGCCCGCGCAGGGGCTGCCGTCCTTCTGCTTCGGTTTGTGCTTGCCGAGCTCGCCGGTGTTGATGTGAGCCTTGTTGATGATGTCGAGGGCGTGCCAGCGCGGGCCGCTGTCGAGGATGGAGATGAGCACGCGCGGGTTGCCGGTCGTGTAGCGCCACGCGAGGTCGACGCTCATGCCAACCGGCTTGCCGACCTCCGCCGCGCGCAGCGGCTGCGCGCCCTCGCTGCGATCGGGCTGGAACCCGTAGAAGTTCCACGCGCCGGACCGGCGTTCGCTCTTGTTGGGCGAGGTCTTGTAGCCGTACTCGGTGTCGCTCGGCCAGTTGGCGGGATCCTTCGCGTCGGCGCTCGTGGCCCCTTCGGGGAGCGGCCAGGCGGCGTCGCCCCGCTGCGAGGCGGTCAACGCGATCAAGCTGATGAGCCCGGCGCCGAACAGCGTGCGGGCAATGTGCTTCGTGCGAGCCATCGGTGTCTCCTTCGGGCCGCGCGAGGCTGCGCAGCGCGCGCGAAGCTACCACGCGCCTCCCCGCTTCGCGTAGGATGCGCGACGAGGAGAGTGACAGATGAGCCAGGCTGGAAATTTCGGGAGTGGCGGCACGGTGCCAGGGGGCGGCGGCGCGCCGATGCCTCCGGGCAGCACGGTGGCGGACACGCCGTACGGCGCGCCCGCGGGGCCGATCCCCGGCGGCGCCGCGGCGATGCAGCCTCCCTCTCCTTACGGGGGCTACGGCGGCGCGCCGCCCCCACCGCCGCCCCCCGGTCCGTACGGCTACGGTCCGCCGCCTCCGCAGGGGGGCCGAGGCGGCGGCAACCAGACCATCTTGATGGTGGTGCTCGCGGTGCTCGCCGTCGGCGGCATCGGCGCCGCGCTCTTCTTCGGGCTGCGGAAGGAGGAGCCCCCGCCCGCGCCGCCGCCCCAGGCAGCGCCCGGCGGGACGACGGTCATCAACATCCCCGGGCTGCCGAGCGGGCTGACGCTGCCGTCGAACCTCCCGGTCTTCGTGCCGCCCGGCCAGGCGGCCCCGGCCCCGCAGCCCGTGCAGCCGCGCGCGCAGCCCACCACCGCGACCGCGCAGCCCACCGCCCAACCGACGACGACGGCGCAGCCCACCGCGACCACGACCACGCCGACGGGCGTCGCGACGATCCCGATCCAGGGCGGCACGTCGCAGCCCGTGGCGACCGTCGCGCCCACGACCACGACCCCTCCCTCCCCGCCCCCGGCGACGACGACGCCCACCGCGCCCCCGGGCGGGCGGCCGATCAAGATCGGTCACTGATACAGGAGGTACGGCGCGCGGGACGCCTCGAACGCGCGCTCGTCCGCCGCGAGCGCGCCTACGAGCTCGGACCACGGCGCGCGGCGCTGCAGCAGTGCCTGGACGCGCTGGCTCCCGAGCAGCACCGCGACGCCCTTCGGCTCGAACGTCGAGGGCGCGAGCTCCGACAGCGCGAGGGCGATCCCGAGCCCGACGCGGACGGGGCGCACCGCGGCGGGGTCGTCGACGCGCACGCGGACGCCGCCGCAGGCGTGCCCCGCGAAGGTCGCCGCGCGCGGCGTGAAGAGCGCGGGCTCGAAGCCGACCCCGGGGTGGCCCTGCGCCGCGAGCGCGCGAGCGAGCCGCGCGCCGTCGACCCACGGCGCCCCGACCACCAGGAACGGCGCGTCGGTCCCCCTCCCCACGCTCACGTTGGTGTTCTCGAGCAGCGCGACGCCCGGGTACAGGAGCGCGGAGGCGGCCGAGGTGAGGTTCGGCGAGGGGCGATGCCAGGGCAGGCGGGTCTTCCAGTAGCCGTCGGCGCGTCGCCAGCCGCGCGCGCGGACCACCTCGGGGCGCGGCACCCCGCGCTCGTCGCCGAGCAGGCCGCCCAGCTCGCCGAGCGTCAGGCCGTGCCGCGAGGGGACGCGCGCGGGCGCGACGAACGAGCGCCTGTCGTCGTCGAGCAGCGGGCCTTCCACGGCGCCGCCGAGCGGGTTCGGGCGATCGAGCACGACGACCCGCTTGTGCGCGCGCCGCGCGGCGACCATCGCGTCGGCGAGCGTCGACGCGTACGTGAAGCTCCGCGCGCCGACGTCCACGAGGTCGACCAGCAGGGCGTCGACGTCCGCGAGGTCCGCGTCGGAGGGGGCGCGCTTGTCGCCGTACAGGCTGATCACCGGCAGGCCGGTCGCCCCGTCTCGCGCGTCCGCGCGCTTGCCCTCCGCGGCGCCCGACAGCCCGTGCTCGGGCGCAAACAGGCGCACGAGCGTGATCTCCCCCGAGCGAGCGAGCGCCTCGCGCGTCGTGACGCCCTCCTTCGTGCGCGCGGCGTCGTGCGTCAGCAACGCGACGCGCAGACCGCGCACAGGCGCGAGATCGGCGGCGAGCAGCGCGTCGACGCCGGCCTCCGCCGTCGGCGCGAGCACCGTCTCTGCGACGGCGTCCGCGATCTCCGCGCGCAGGCGCCGCACGTCCCCCTTCCCGTCTGGATGCAAGCGGCTCGTGAGGACGACGATCACGGTCGCCGTCTCCGGGTCGACCCACACCGACGTGCCCGTGAAGCCCGTGTGGCCGAAGCCCCGCCCGAAGCGCTTGCCCCGCTGGTGCGTGTAGCCGGTGTCGACGTCCCAGCCGAGCGCGCGCAGCCCCCCCGGCGAAACCGGACGCGGGCGCAGGAGCTCGCGCACGCTCGCCTCCCGGAGCACGCGCGTGCCGCGGTACACACCGCCCGCGAGGAGCATCTCGGCGACTGCCGCGACGTCGCGCGCCGTGCCGAACAGCCCCGCGTGCCCCGCGACGCCTCCCTGCCGCGCCGCCCGCGGATCGTGCACCTCGCCCCTCCTCCACGCGCCGTCGACGAGCGTGGTCGGCGCCGCGCGCGCGCGCTGCGCCGCGTCCGGGACGAACCCGAGGTCGCGCAGCCCCATCGGTGAGGTCACCCGTCGCAGCACGTTCGGCAACGGTCGCTCGGCTCTGCGCTCGATCAGCTTCGCCAGCAGCACGAACCCGAGATCGCTGTAGACGAACCGCTCGCCCGGCCTCGCCACGAGGCGCGCGCGGAGCACGGCGGCGACGGGATCGAGCTCGTCACCGGGCTTCATCGCGTCGTCCGCGGGCAGGCCTGAGGTGTGCGTCAGCAGCTGCTCGACGGTCGCCGCGCCCACCTCGCGCCCACGCGCCTCGGGCAGGTGCGCGTCCACCCTGTCCGTCAGCGCGAGCTTGCCGTCCTCCACCAGCACCATCACCGAGAGCGCGGTCGCGAGCGGCTTCGTCAGCGACGCGAGATCGAAGATCGCGTCGACCGGCATCGGCGCCGGCCACGGGCGCTCGCTCACCCGACCGTACGCGCGCTCGTGCAGCGTCTCGCCGGCGCGCCGCACGAGCACGACAGCGCCCGGCGCGTCGCCCCGCGCGAGCGCGGCCTCGACCGCGTCGTCGACCCTCCGGAGCCGAGGGATGGCAGGCGCGGCGGGCTCGAACGGAGGCGCCGAGGGCGCGACCAGGGCGGGCGCGGACGCCGCGCGCGACGGCTCCGGCGGCGAGGCCCGGCGAGCGCAGCCGACACAGAGCGAGAGAGCGAGGACGAGGGCGCGCATCCCGACGGAGACGATGCCAGCGCTCGTACCTCACCGCGCGCCATCGCCACGACCTTTCTTCGCCCGGAGGCCCGCCGTAGTCTCCGCGCCCATGTCGCTCGTCGCCTCCAGGGTCGCGCTCTCGCCGCCGCTCGAGCCGAGGTACCGGGACGTCATCGCGGCGCTCGGCCACGAGCGCGGCTACCCGACGCACGAGGCCCCGGCGGCGCTGGGGGCCCGCCTCGCGGAGCTGTCGCGCGCGTACAACACCGCAGGCACCGCGCCACGAGACGCGCTCGCCGCGCGCCTCGGGTTCTCCTTCGCCCGGGACACACCGAAGGGTGGCGCCGCGGTCGCGGAGCTGCTGCTGCGAGGCGCGCTCACGCTCGACGGCGCGCTCACGGTGCTCGACTACGGCGCCGGGCTCGGCGCGACCACGTGGGGGGTCGTGCGCGCGCTGGCCGCGGCGGGCGCGACCGGGCGCGTGGACGCCACGATGTTCGAGCCCGACGAGGCGGCGCTCGCCCTCGGCCTCGTGCTCGCGCGCAGGCTCGGAGGCGAGGGAGGCGTGGAGCTCCGCGCGCGGGGCGTGGCGGCGCCGCCGCCGCGAGGCGCGACGTTCGATCTCGTCTTGCTCGGTCAGGTGCTCTCCGAGATCGCGGTCGGCGACGACGCCCGAGAGCAGGCGCTGCTCGCCCGCGTGGACTCGCTGCTCCGCGAGCGCGTGCGACCAGGTGGCGCGCTCGTCGTCATCGAGCCCGCGCTCTCCGTGCGCACGCGGGCGCTGATGCGCCTGCGTGACGGCCTCGCCGCGCGGGGCCACGCGCCCTTCGCGCCGTGCCCGCACGCGCTCGCGTGCCCGATGCTCCCGCGCGAGCGCGACTGGTGCCACGAAGATCTCCCGATCGATCTGCCGGCCTGGCTGGTGCCGACCGCGCGAGCCGCGGGGCTGCGCTGGGAGCGGCTGACGTTCTCGTACCTCGTCCTCACACGCGAGCGCCGATCCGCGGCCGCGGGCGCGCGCGTCGTCGGCCAGCCGAAGATCACGAAAGGCAAGCGCGAGCTCCCGGTGTGCACCGAGCAGGGCGCGCTCGTCACGCTCACCCGCCTCGATCGCCACGCGAGCCTGGAGAACGCGGCGTTCGAGGGGGCGGCGCGAGGGGATCACGTCGTCACCGACGCGTCCTCGCGCGTCGTCGCGACCACGAGGGTGGAGCTCGAAGCGCCGTGAGCAGGCTGCCCGCGCGAGGCCTCTACGCCATCGTCGACGTCGGCTCGCTCGCGCCTCGCGGGATCGATCCGCTGGCCTTCGCGGACGCCGTGCTCGCGGGCGGTCCCGTGGCGATGCAGCTCCGCGCGAAGGGGCTCGGGGCGGCCGAGACGCTCGGGCTGCTCTGCGCGCTCGCGCCTCGATGCCGCGAGCGAGGCGTGCCGCTGTTCGCGAACGATCGCGTCGATCTCGCGGTGCTCGCGGGCGCCACGGGGGTCCACCTCGGGCAGACCGATCTGCCCGTCGCGCTCGCGCGGCGCGTGGCCCCCGCCTGCCTGATCGGCGTCTCCACACACACCGAGGCGCAGCTCGAGGCGGCGCTCGACGCGCGCCCGGACTACGTCGCCGTGGGGCCCGTGTTCGCCACCGCCACGAAGCGCGACGCCGAGCCGACCGTGGGGCTCACGCTCGTGCGGCGCGCGGTCGCGGCGAGCTCGGTCCCCGTGGTCGCGATCGGCGGGCTCGACGAGGGGCGGGCGGCCGAGGTCGCGCGCGCCGGCGCGCTCGTGGCGGTCATCGGCGCGCTGCTCCCGACGTCGACCGCGCTCACGGAGGTGACCGAGCGCGCGCGTCACCTGCAGCGGGTGGCCTCGCCGTGAGCTGGACGTGGTTCCTCGCGCTCGCCGGCGGGTCGGCGCTCGGGGGCTTCCTCGCGGGCCGCGCGGCGCGATCGCGCGGCGACGCGGCAGACGCGCCGACGCCGGCGCCGTGGGGCGACGGCGACGTGCTGTGCTTCCCCGACGGAGCGGACGTCGTGCTCGCCGGGGAGCGGCGCCTGCTCCGCGACGACGTGGAGATCGCCCGGATGTACGAGGCCGAGACGGGGGGCGTGGTCGTGCTGTGGCCGCCGCCCGACGCGCGTGTGTGCCTCCTGCGAGCGCTGTCGCTCGAGATCGCGTCGCCGCCGCCGACCAGGCTCGAGCTCGACGGCGCGGTGCTCGATCGCTGCGGCCTCTGGACGCTCGATGGCGGCGCGCACCTCGCCGAGTACCGCGGCGCCAGGCGCTCCGCGGTCGCGCTGGGGCAGAGAGGAGACACGCGCGTCTGGGAGGGGACCCGGCACGCCGCGAGCGATGTCGATCGACTTCCCGGCGCGGCGCGGCGATCTTCCCGGGGATGAAGGTCCACCACGTCAACTGCGGCACGATGTGCCCGCTCGCGAGGCGCTGGGTCAACGGCGACGGAGGGCTGTTCGAGCGGGGCGCGATGGTGGCGCACGTGCTGATCGTCGAGGCGCCGCACGGCCTGGTGCTCGTCGACACCGGGCTCGGCACCGGTGACGTCGCCGATCCCGGGCGCCTCGGCCCCTTCAACCTCTTCGCGAGCCCGACGCTCTCGCGCGAGGAGACGGCCCTCGCGCGCGTCCAGGCGCTCGGCCACGACGCCGGCGACGTGCGGGACATCGTCCTCACCCACCTCGACCTCGACCACGCGGGCGGGCTCGGAGACTTCCCGCGGGCGAGGGTGCACGTGTTCCGCCCCGAGCACGCGGCGGCGATGGCGCGCGCGTCGCGCAACGAGCGCGCGCGCTACCTGCCGGCGCAGTGGGCGCACGGCCCCTCCTGGTCGCTGCACGAGCCCGACGGCGAGCGGTTCTTCGGCCTCGAGAGCGTCCGCGCCGTCCCGGAGACGAACGACGACGTGCTGATCGTCCCGCTCGTCGGCCACACTCGCGGCCACTCGGGCGTCGCGGTGCGCGGTGAGCGCGGCTGGCTGCTGCACGCGGGCGACTCGTACTTTCATCGCGACGAGATCCACCGCACGCCGGCGGGCTGCCCAGTCGGCCTGCGGCTGTTCCAGGCGGCCGCGGCGGTCGACGACGGCAACCGCCGCCACAACCAGGCGCGCCTGCGCGAACTCCGCGCGAGCGCCCCCGAGGTGCGCGTGTTCTCGGCGCACGATCCGGTCGAGCTCGACGAGCTCACGTCCCCCGAACAGAAATAACGAACCCAACACGATACGGACGGGCTCGCCACGCTCGGCGCGCGCGTGGCCGCGGACGCTGCGGCGACCGGGCCTCGCGACCCGCCCGTCGTGCTCGAGGTCGGCCTCGCCCGGCTCGACCCACGCGACGAGGCGCCGGCTCTCCGTCGCGGTCGCGAGCTCGACCACGTCGACCTTCACCCCGCGCTCGAGCTCCTCGGCCGTGACAGCGCGCTGCAGCGACGAGACGGGCCTGCGCGACCGAGCCCCCTCGTCGTCATCGAAGGCCTGGATGACCAGCCGCAGCGGACCGCGCGCCCGGAGCCCCTCGGCGCGCACCTCGGCGGTGACCGCGACGGCGGCGACGCCCAGCGCCGCGGAGGCGACCAGGGCGAGCCAGGAGGGGGCGTGGGGGGAAGGCATGTCGTGCGCTCGAAGCTGACAACGCCCGAGGGGCGAAGTTTCTTTCAGCGATCGACATAAGCATCGAACGTGCCAGCGCAACCCCCCGGTGATCGTCGCCCTCCCCGCGCACGTCGGCCGCGCGGGACCGTGGCGCGTGCGTCACGGTACGCGTGACCGCGTGGCACGGTTCGGTCGCGCCGCGGCCGAGCGCCCTGGCGGGGTCGCGAGGGATTTCCGCGTCGTCCACCGCCGCTTCGCCTCGAGTCCGCGAAATCCACGCTAAGCTCGGCCCCTCGATGCGGATCCGCCGCGCCTCCCTGGTCGCCGCCGCCGTCGTGGGCGCGGGCTTCGCCGCGTGCCTGCCGTCTCGACCGGAGGGGGACGTCCGCAAGGTCTACGACCGCGACGACGCCGGCGGCGAGGCGGACGCCACGTTCGCGCAGGACGGCGGCACGGCGGGCCCAGCCGTCGACGCGGCGGGGACGATCGACGATCCCCGCGCGCTCGTCGCTGTCGATCCGCCGCACGGGCCGTTCACGGGCGGCCAGCGCGCGGTCGTGCAAGGCAGCGGATACGCGGGCAAGATGCGTGTGTTCTTCGGCGACGTCGAGGTCCCGCCCGCGGAGATCGTCGCGCTCTCCTCGAAGAAGCTCCAGGTCAACGTCCCGCCCGGCGCGCCCGGCGACGTCGACGTGCGCGTGCAGCAGGGAGACGACCCGACGACCGCACGCACGCTGAAGAGCGCGTACACCTACGACGCCTTCGCCCTGCACCCGAGCGACGGCCCGACCAGCGGCGGGACGGTCGTCGAGATCGTCGGCGCCGGGACGATCTGGGGCCCGGACACGACCGTGTCGATCGGCGGCAAGCCGTGCACGAACCTCACGATCCAGGGCCCGACGGCGCTCGGGTGTCAGGTGCCTGCGCACACGCCCGGCGCGAAGCCCGTGACGATCACGTCCGGGGGCGCGGCCGCGAGCGTGCTCGACGCGTTCACGTACTCGGACAGCGACAACGGGTTCCGCGGCGGGCTCTCGGGCAAGCCGCTGTCGGGCACGATCCGCGTGCTCGCGTTCGACAGCATGGAGGGCAAGCCCCTCGAGGGCGCGACGGTGTTCCTCGGCGAGACGACCGACGGCCTGAAGGCCACGGTCGACGCGGCGGGCGTCACGATCGTCACGGACCCTTCGCTCACGGGCCGCGTGAACGTGACCATCGCGCGCAAGTGCTCGCAGCCGCAGAGCTTCGTCGCGGTGCCGGTCGACACGGTGACGGCGTACCTCGACCCCATCCTCTCGCCGGAGTGCATGCCCCCCGAGGGCGATCCTCCGCCGGTCGGGGGCAAGCCGGGCCTCGGCGCGAGCGTCGAGGGCGAGATCGTGTTCGAGGGGAAGAAGGAGTTCGACAAGGGCCAGTGGTCGGGCGTGCCCGCGCCGCTGTCGCCCGGCGAGCGCAAGGTCGCGTACCTGTTCTTCCCTTCGTCGGATCCGCGCGCGAGGTTCACGCTGCCGCCGGCGTCGTCGGCGATCCTCGAGTCGTCGCCTGGCGCGAACGGCTACGGGTTCACCACGAGCGCGCCGGTCGGCAACGTCGCGGCGTACGCGCTCGCGGGGCTCGAGGACCGCACGAAGACCCCGCCGACCTTCACCGCGTACCTGCTCGGCGTGACGCGCGGCATCTCGACGAAGCCCGGCGTGACGACCGGCGACGTCGCCATCTCGATCGACATCCCGCTCGATCAGAAGGTGACCGTCTCGCTCGATCCTCCCTCACCTGGTCCGAAGGGGCCCGATCGCGTCGCCGTGGCGGTCGCGACGACGCTCGGCAACTATGGCTACGCGATCTTGCCGGGCGCGCAGCGCACGACGCTGCTGCCGGTGAGCGGCGCGCTCTCGTTCGTCGGGCTGCCGCCGCTCGGCGGCCTGCTCGAGGGCCAGGCGTACGTGACGTCCGCGCAGGCGGGCACCGGCAGCTCGCTGTCGCTGCCGATCTCGAGCGTCGCGAAGGTGCTGACGACGAGCGCGTCCCAGGTCGTGACGATCGACGGGTTCGTCGCCGTCCCCAGGCTCGACACCCCATCGCTGACCGCGTCCTGGGACGCCGGCAGCTTCGCGATCAGCCTCGGCGGCGGCGCCGACCCCGACGTCATCGTGCTGGACGTCGAGAGCGGCGGCGGGCTCGTCGGGTGGATGATCGCCGCGCCGGGCGGCGTCACCAGCTTCCGCCTGCCCGATCTTCGCGCCGTGAAGGGCGCGGGCCTCGTGCCCGGCAACCTGACCGCGAAGGTGTCTGCCGCGCGCGTGCGGGCCGAGGACGCGGCGTCGGGCGGGAAGTTCGACTACGGCGAGCTGCGCTACCGTCACCTCGATCCGCGCGGGTGGACGGCGTACGCGCAGGACTACTCGTATGCGGCGCTCTCTCAGTAGCGCGTGGCTCGCGGCGCTCGCGCTGTCGGCGGCGTGCCGCTTCGATCGCAGCGACCGGTGGCTGTCACGCGGGGACGGCGCCGCGTGCGTGGTCGGCGAGCGGCGATGCTCCGGGGCGGAGGCGGAGGCGTGCGTGCCAGCGGGCGAGGACGGCGCCGCGTGGCAGCGGGCGCGCGACTGCGGCGCGGAGGGCCTGGTCTGCCTGACCGGCGGCGCCTGCGCCGCGTGCTCGCCCGGCCTGCGCACCTGCAAGGACACCGCGGTCGTCGTGTGCCGCGAGGACGGCTCCGGCTACGACATCGACCAGGCGTGCGACACGTCACGAGGCTCCACCTGCCGCGTGGCGACGTGCGTGGGCCTGTGCGGCGAGGCGGAGCAGACGCGCAGCAACGTCGGGTGCGAGTACTTCGCCGTGGATCTCGACAACGCGTTCATCGATCCGACGTCGAACGCCGCGGGGCAGCAGTTCGCGGTCGTCGTGTCGAACCCGCAGCCCGACGTCCCCGCGCGCGTCACCATCTCGCAGGACGACGGCGCGCCCGGCGACGCGCCCGCGCCCGCCGTAGTCGCCGAGGGCAAGGTGCAGCCGCTGTCGCTGACGGTGTTCAAGCTCGGTCCGCGCGAGGTGGACGGCAGCCCCGAGGGCCAGTTCGACGCGGGCACCGGCACGGCGCTCACGCGGCGCGCGTACCGCCTGACGAGCGATTTTCCGGTCGTCGTCTACCAGTTCAACCCGCTCGACAACGCGTCGGTGTTCTCCAACGACGCGTCGCTCTTGAAGCCGGTCGGGGCGCTCGCGCCGTCGGGCAAGGCCGCCGAGCTCTCCCCGGCGTACGTCGTGTCGGGCTGGCCCCAGACGATCGCGAGCACCGACGATCCGAACACGAACTTCAACCCGCAGAGCCCGATCGATCTGCGCGCGTTCGTCACGATCGTCGGCGCGCGGCCCGACACGCGCGTGCGGGTGACCACGACCACGCGCGTGATCCCGGGCGGCCCCGTGCCCGAGACGAAGGCGGGCGGCGTCATCGAGGCGACGCTGTCCGCGTACGACGTCCTGAACCTCGAGTCCGGCGGGTTCAACGCGGATTTCACCGGCACGCTGATCGAGGCCGACGGCCCGGTCGTCGTGTTCAGCGGCAGCGAGGCGTCGGACGCGCCGCACTTCCAGACGCTCGCGTCGCGCGCGTGCTGCGCCGACCACCTCGAGGAGCAGCTCGACCCCATCCGCACGGCCGGCACGAGGTTCGTCGCCGCGCACGGGCCGAGCCGCACGCGCGCCGTGCGCGACGCGGGCGCGGACGTCGCGGTCGTGCCGGAGCCCGAGTACTTTCGCGTCGTCGCGGCGCACGAGGAGGAGACGCGCGTCACCACCACGCTGCCTCCGCCGAACGACCACCTCGTCCTCCCCCGCCGCGGCGCGTTCGTCGAGCTCGCGGTGACGACGAGCTTCGTGCTCACGTCCGACCGCGCGGTGCTCCTCTCCTCGGTGAGCGCGAGCCAGGAGGCGAGCGGGATCCGCCGCGGCCTGCCGGGCGGGGATCCGAGCCTCCTGGTCGTGCCGCCGGTGGAGCAGTGGCGGCGCGACTACGTGTTCCTCACGCCGGACAAGTACGCGTTCGACTTCGTCACGATCGTGGCTCGCCCGGGCGACGAGGTGCGCCTCGACGGCGAGGTGCTCGACGCCCGGCGCTGCGCGCTCTCCCCGGCCGACGGCCTCGACGACGCCGCGCGCGGCGGCCCGACGCCTCCGTACGTCGTCTATGACTGTCAGCTCGGCTTCGCGACGATCGATCCCAAGAAGGACGCGCCGGACAACCTCTCTCCGGGCGCGCAGAGCGACGGGGTCCACAGGGTGAGCGCGCCGAACCCCGTCGGCGTGCTGGTCTCCGGGTTCGACGCGTTCGTCAGCTACGCGTACGCGGCCGGGACGGATCTTCGCGAGATCAACGTCGAGTGACGTTGCGGATGGTGAGCCCCGTCCCGTAAGCTCGCACGGTGGGGATCGACAGACCGAACACGCGCGGCAGGGGGCAGGGTCGAGATCTCGATCCGCGGGCCGAGCCCGAGAGCGGGCGGCCGCAGGGGCGCAACGCCGAGACGACCCGCCAGCGAAGCCCGCGCGCGCCGGCCGACGCGACCCGTCCACCGCTGACGCAGCGCCCGCCGGGACAGGACGACGAGGCCCCCGCGCTGCGCCGCAAGCTCGCCGCGCTCTACGCGCGCCTCGCGGAGGCCGACGAGACGATCGCGAAGCAGCGCGCGGAGATCGACGCGGCGGACCGGCGCGTCGGGGAGATCCTGGGCCAGCTCGTGGGCCAGGAGGCGCGCGCGAAGGCCGCGGAGGTCGCCCGCGACGAGGCCGAGGCGCGCGCGAAGGAGGACCAGAAGAGAGAGCGCGCGCCAGCCCCACGGACGGCGCCCGACGTCGACGCCCTGCGCGCGGCGGCCGACGCGGCGCTGCGCGAGCGCGACGAGCTGCGCAAGGAGTCGGACCGCCTGGTCCGTGAGCTGCAGGAGATCTCGGAGGACTTCGGTCGCGTGCGGCGCGAGTCGGAGGAGACCCTCGCGGCGGCCGTCGCGCGCTCGGACGACGAGCTCGCGAGGCGCGCCGAAGAGCTTGAGCGCGTCACCGCGGGGCGCGATCACGCCCTCACGCGGGCCGCCGAGCTCGAGGCGGTGCTCGTCGCGCGACAGGCCGAGCTGGATCTCGCGGGGCACAGGCTCGCGAACGAGGAGGCGAAGACGCTCGATCTCACGCGCCGCGCCGCGGCGCTCGAGGGGCACGCGCGCGAGGCCGACGCGCTCCGGTTGAGCCTCTCGGAGCAGACCGCGGACGCCGCCGCCGCGACGGCCGATCTCGCGGCGGTGCGCGCGACGCTCGAGGCGGAGATCTCGCAGCGCCTCGCCCGCGAGGCCGAGCGCGCGGAGGCCATCGCGCGCGCGGCGGCGGTGGAGGCTGAGCTCGCGAGCGCGAAGGCGACGGCGGCAGAGCACGCGGCCGCGCTCGACGAGGCGCAGCGCGCCCTCGCGAAGGCGAGCTCCCAGCGCGACGACGCGGAGGCGAAGCTGAAGACCCTCACGGCGGAGCAGCAGCGCCTCGAGGCCGCGGAGAAGGCGGCGCGCGCCGAGGCCACGCGGTTCGCGGGAGATCTCGCGAAGCTGCGCGCCGAGCTCGAGGCCGCCACGCGTGCGCAGAAGGACGCGGAGGCCGCGCGCGCGCAGCACGAGCGAGCCGCGGCAGAGGCCCGGAGCGCAGCCGACGCAGCCGACGCGCGCGCAAAGGCAGAGGGTGCGCGGGCCGAGGAGCAGACCCGCGTCGCCAGCGAGGCCACGGTGCGGGAGAAGGCCGCGGAGCAGGCCCGCCTCGCGGCGGAGCAGGGAGCCGAGACCCTCCGCGCGCGGCTGGCCGACGCCGCGAAGCGGCTCGTCGAGATCCTCGAGGCGCGGTAGTCGTCCACGGCCCGGCACCCAAACCACTGGGCGGGCCACGTTGTCATTGAGCGTGGGCCCGCGGGGCCGGTAGTCTCCGCGGATGCTCCTCGTCCGCAAGCTGCTCGCGGTGTCGTTGCTCGCGTTCACCCTCGTCGGCGCCTCTGCGTGCTGCTGCTCGGGCCAGCAGAACTCCGCGGCGACTGTGAAGTGCAAGCAGGTCGGCTCCGTCACCTGCAACAGCTGCTGCGTCTCGAACCGCGCGAAGCGCGGCACGTACTCGTCGAGCAGCTACTGCACCTGTTACTGACCGCCGGGGCCGGGCGCGCGACGCTTCAGAGCTTGTCGATGAGCTTCGAGAAGAAGCCTCCGACGCCCGGCACCTGGAGCCCGTTGGGCTCGTAGACGTCGGCGATGACCTCCTTCACGTACTTCTTCTCGCTGCTGCCCTCGAACTTGCGGTCCTCGTCCTTCATGCACAGCCAGTGCGCGCGCGCCAGCTTCTCGGCCACCTGATCGACGCTCGCGAACCGCGGGTTGGCGCCCTCTCCCGGGCTCTTCAGGATCGAGATCGCCTTGTAGAACCCGTAGGCCGGCGTGCCGTCGGCGGCGACCGTCCGCGGGAAGAGCCGCTTCGCCTCCTCGACGAGCTGCGGCGGCTGCATCGCGCGGGCGGCCTCGATGAGCTGCTTCGCCCCCTCGAAGAGCTCGTCCGCGCTGGCCTTGTTGTTCGACGCGGCCTGCGCGAGCTGCTGCTGGGTGAGGTCGGCCTGCGCGCGGATCTGCGCGAGCATCTCGGGCGTCGGCTCGATGCCCTGCATGCGGTAGCCCGCGATCGATTTCTGCGCGACGAACTCCGCCGAGAGCTTCGCGTCGCCCTGGATCGCGAGGTCCCAGTCGACGACGCGCGCGGCGTACCCGAGCACCGCGCCCGGGCCGCTCGGGACGGGCTGGTTCCACCGCTGACACAGGGCGACGAGCGCGCCCTCCGCGTTCGCGCCCGCTGTCATCAACGCGCGTTCGCGCTCGGCCGTCAGCTGCGCGTACTGCTCGAGCGTGAGGCCGCCGAGGGTGCGACCGCCGGCGTTGCCCGGGACGTACGGCTGGAACGACGCTGCGTCCTTGCGCGAGAGACAGAGGAACGAGTAGCCCTCGCCCTCGCGCGCATCGAGCTCGTAGTAGAGCGCCTGCCACTCGCCCGGCTCGACGCGGACGACCCACGCGCCCGGCGCGGCCATGCGCGCGTCGAGGCCGGGGACGTTCGTCGAGAGGGGCGCGGCCGCGCGCGCGCCCAGGTACTGGTGGAACGCCGCCGCAGGATCGCCGCCGCCCGCGGGCGCCAGGAGCTCGCGCCCCGACGCGCGCGCCCAGCCAGCGACGAGGAAGCCGCTGTCCATGCGGAAGAAGCTCGAGTGCTTCCGACGCTCCGCGCGCGGCATCCCCTGCGAGATCACGGGCTCGGGCTCGTGGCGAGGGGAGTAGACGATGACCACGTGCTCGGCCGCGCCCGACGCGCCGGGCGCCATCGCGAGGTAACAAACATCACTCGCCGTGTAGTACGTGACGAGGAACGGCCCGTCCTCGCGCGCCGGATCGGCGTTGAACCTGCGGATGCCTTCGGTGGTGCGGACCGCGATCTGCAGATCGGTCATCCGGTCGAAGAAGAGGCGCATCACCTCGGTGTCGCCGTTCTGGAAGAAGCGCTCGGCGCGGCCGTCGGGCACGTTGAGCGGCGTGACGTCACGGCCGTCGTACGCCTGCACGCCGGGGAACCGCGCGAGCAGGTGCGCCCTCAGCGTCTCGTACATCTGCGCGGCCGCGTCGCGCGACGCGTGGTAGCGCCAGGTCTCGGCGTTGGGCGTCGGCCAGTCGCGCAGCAGCTCCACCGCGGGCCCCTGCGCCCGACACAGCCAGCGCGCCCCGAGATCGTGGCCGCTCCACAGCGACACGTCGCGTGCGTCGCCGGCGACGAACACGCCCTCGGACTCGCTCAGCCGCTCGAGCTCCGTGGGCGCGGGGACTCTGGAGGTGTTCGCGATGGGGCCGAGGAGGGTGAGACCGGGCATGGCTGGACGCGGAGTCTACCGGCACTCACCGCCTTGGTGCGCGCCGGCGGAATGGGCTAACAGGCGCCCGCATGCACGTCCTCGTCACCGGCGGCGCCGGCTACATCGGCTCCACGCTCGTCCCGATGCTGCTCGCGCGCGGGCACCGCGTCACCGTGGTCGACAGGTTCTACTTCGGGGACACGCTCGCCGGCGTCGGCTCCGACGGCATGCTCTCGCGCGTGCGCGCGGACGTGCGGCGCGTCGATCCGCGCGTGTTCGAGGGCGTGGAGGCGGTCGTCGATCTCGCAGGGATCTCGAACGATCCGGCGTGCGAGCTCGACGCGTCGCTGACGCGCTCGGTGAACCTCGAGGGCTCGCGGCGCGTGCACCGGCTCGCGCAGGCCGCGGGCGTGCGGCGCGTGGTCGTCGCGTCGTCGTGCAGCGTGTACGGCCACGGCGAGGGCACGCAGCTCGTCGAGACGTCGCCGCGCCACCCGGTGTCCCTCTACGCAGAGTGCAAGGCGGGCGTCGAGGACTCGCTGCTGGAGCTCGGGCGCGCGAGCGGGATGACCGTGACAGCGCTCCGCTTCGCGACGGTGTTCGGCGTGTCGCGGCGGATGCGGTTCGATCTCGCGGTGAACGTGATGACGAAGAACGCGTACACGCAGCGGCGCATCGTCGTCGACGGCGGCGGCAAGCAGTGGCGGCCCTTCGTGCACGTGCGCGACGTCTCCGAGGCGCTCGCGCGGACGCTCGAGGCCGACGAGGCGCGCGTCGCCGGGCAGGTGATCAACGTCGGCTCGAGCGAGAACAACCTGCGCATCCTGACGCTCGGCTACCGCATCCGCGACGCCGTCCCCGGCACCGAGGTCGAGGTCAGCGGGAGCGATCCGGATCTGCGGGACTACAACGTCAACTTCGACAAGCTGCGCGCGGTGCTCGACTGGTCACCTCGCGTGACCGTCGACGACGGGATCGCCGAGGTGCTGGCGGCGCTCCGCGCGGGCGAGGTCGATCCGGACGATCGCCGCGGGTACACGCTGAAGACGTACGTGTTCCTCGCCGAGGTCGAGCGCTCGTTCCGCGAGGTCGCGATCGACGGGATGATCCTCGAGTGACCGCGCGCGGCGCGCCGTGGCTGGTCGCCGCAGCGGCGCTCGCGGGCTGCGCGTCGGACCACCACGTCTCGCCCTTCGTCCCCGTCGACGCCGCGGCGCTCCTGCGCCCGATGGACGATCTGCCGGCGCAGCTCGCCCGCGTCGACGCGGAGGCGCGCGCGCTCGGCCTGCAGACCGCAAGCCGCGTCGAGGGCGCGCTGCCAGGCGGGGAGCCGATCGTGGCGCTCGGCCTCGTCGGGCGGGATCTCTCGGGCCGCGTGGTGCACGCCGTGCGGGTCGTGACGCCCGCGGCGATCGTGCTCGCGCTCGGCCCGACGGAGCTCGGCGATCCGCGCCGGGCCGCCGCGCCCGTCGAGCTCGTCGAGAGCGTGCTCCCCGGAGGAGGGTTCCCGTCGTGCCGGGATCTCACGGGCGACGGCACGCCGGACGTCGTCGCGCGCGCGCCGGACGGGGCGCTCGCCGTCTACAGCGCGACCCGGCTCGGCGCGACGCGGATGCCCGTCGCGTGCGCGTTCTCCCCGACGACCGCCACCGACGCGAACGCCGACGGGCGGATGGATCTCGTGTGCCGCCCGCCGCGAGACGAGGGTGACCCGCTCGCGCCGGAGCTGCTCGACGTCGCCATCGGAGTGGGCGTCGCGTTCGACCACGATCACCCGGACGCCGTGGCGTTCCACCGCGATCGCGTGGAGCGCCGCGCCGCCGCGCCGGACGCCGCGCCGGACGCCCAGCTCCGCGCGCTGCTCGAGGTCGCGTTCGCGCGGGTGCGGGCGGGGGAGCAGCCGGAGGAGATCGGCGCCGACCTCGACCGGCGCGCGGCGCGCTGGCTCGTCCCCGGGTGGCGTGAGGCGTGGATGCGACACCGGCGCGCGATCGTGGAGCGCGCGCGGCCGCCGCGCCGATGAGCCGCTCACGCGCGGCGAGCGCGCAGGCGACCGAGCAGCGCGGCCGCGTCGACCGGCGCCGCCACCGGTCGGAGCGGGCGAGCGCGCAGGCGGGCGAGCGCGTCGGCGGCGTCGCCCGAGTCGACGACGGACGCGCCGCTCGCGGCACCCTCCTCGACGTGCGCGACCTCCCCGGAGGGCGGCGGCACCGGGCCGGACTCGACCGGCGGGGGAGGCTCGACGGGCGCCACGGCGCGCGCGTCGCTCGCGTCCGAGACGAGATCGGGGATCACGGGCGCGGGTGACGGCGAGGAGGCCGCGGCGCGCTCGCGCAGCACGCGCTCGACGATCACCTTGCCGTGCGGATCGAGGCGCGTGAACCTGACGTCGAGCCCGCCTGGGTGGGCGCCGTCACGCGCGCGGTGCTGCGTCACCCTGCCCTCGCCGCGGAACAGCGGGGCGCCGTCGCGGAGCGCGACCTCGAACCTCACGACGAGCCCGACCGGGCGCGCCCCCGCGCCGATCAAGGTCATGCCGCCCCTCTCGATGTGCGCGCCGTCGCCCGCCACGAACTCGTCCTCGGTCGCGTACGGGCGACGCAGACGAAACGCGACCGGCGGCTGGGCCTCGCTCACCCGACGGATCGTACCGGCTGCGCGCGACCGCGCACAAGCTCACTTCTTCTTCAGGCGATCGAGCAGCCCCGCGAACGGGATGTTCGACGCGGGTTTGTCGGGCTTCTCGCCGCCGTGCCGCATCTCGTAGACGCGAATCTCCCGCTCGGCGTCGAGGTTGCGCGGATCGAGCTCGAGGAGCTTGCGGAAGTCCCGGACGGCGCGCGCGTCGTTGCCGACCCGCTTCAGCAGCGCGCCGCGGTACTGGAGCGCGCGCTGGTGGTTCGGCTCGGACGCGAGCAAGAGATCGAGCTGCTCGATGCACCGGGCGAGGTCGTCCGGCTTCGGCTGCCCCGAGATCGCCGCCACCCAGACGTCGAGCACCTTGTAGTCGATCTGATCGGGATCCTTCGCGCGGGCGCGCTCGCCGTACTTTCGCGCGCCGGCGAGATCGCCGCGCTTCAGGCACACCTCGGCGCGCTGGAAATCCATCTGGGCCTCGATGACCGCGGCGACCTTCGCCTGCTCCTCGGGCGTCGCGCCGCCGCCCTTCATGAGGTTCATGTACTGGGCGCGCTTCTCGGGATCGCTCAGCGTCTGGAACGCCTCGCTCATGCGCGAGAACACCTTGGCGGCCTGCTCCCGGACCTCGCCGAGCTGCTCGGGGAGGCGGTCGGGGTGCCAGCGCTTCGCGAGGCCGAAGTACGCGGACTGCACGACCTCCGGCGGCGAGTCGAGCGCGACGCCGAGCATCGCGAAGTACGTCTCGCCGTCGATCTTCGCCGCGCGATCCCGGATCTCCTGCCGACGCTCCGCGAGGCCGGGCGGCAGCGACGCCGGGGGCGACGCGGCCCGCGCCTCCTCCGCGATGGCGGCGGTGATGCTGCGCAGATCCGTGACGCCGCTCGGAGGGCGCGCCGCGGGCGGGCGCGGGGAGCCCCTCGGCGCGAGCAGCGGCCCGTCCTCGTCCTCGACGCCGACCGGCGCCTTGCCCGTCCCGAGATCGAGGTGCCGCGTGAGCAGGAAGGCGTAGACGATGAGGCGCACGTCGAGCTCGTCTGCGACGCCCGCGGAGAGCAGCCCGGCGAGCGGCATCGGGCGCACCTTCAGGATCTCGACGATCCCTCGGCCGCGGTCGAGCAGCCGGAAGCGCCTGAGATCTCCGCGCACGTGGAGCCGCAGCTTCGCGTCGCCGAGCCCGCGCAGCGCCGCGTCGACGCGCGGATCGAACGGCCGGGCGCGCACGCCGCGCACGACGAGCGAGAGGCCGTCGATCGTCGTCGACTCGGGCGCCCCCCAGCGCTCCAGCAGGTTGACGCCCGCGTAGAACGCGTAGGCCGTCTCGTCGGGAAGATGAAACAGGTGCGCCACCTTCCGCGAGAGGCTCTCGCGCAGCCCCGCGAGCAGGCCGTCAGCGTCGACGAGCCCACGCTGGAGCAGCTCCTCTCCGACGAGCCGCCTCGCCAGCGCGGCGGCCTCGCACGCCTCCTCGACCGCCGCGGGATCGAGCGGCACGATCTCCGAGAGCACCGCGCCCAGCCGCGCGACCTCGCCCGCGACGCGCGCCTTCGCGGGGTGGCCCGCCTCGAAGAACACCGCGTGGCGGTGGCGGTCGGGCGACTCGAGCACGAGCGTGCCCGAGAGGCGACGGTCGAGCACGTACACGACGAGGTTGACGAGGGGCGTCTTGTCGAGGGTACCGCTAGCGGTGGCGACGGGCGCTTCGGCCAAGGTGGGGCCGGAGCATAGTCGCGCTCCGCTACTTGCAGTCCTTGATGAAGACTCCTCCACACTTCTTCTTCGGAGGAGCCGCGGTCGTCGGGCGGTCGGGGGTCTTCGAGAGCGACAGCGCGCGCGTGAGCTCGTCGCCGGCCTTGACGGTGAAGCTGTCGGTCGCGGGCAGGTGATCCTTCTTCTTGCCGACGCAGCTGTGCTTGCCCGGCGACAGCTCGACGGCGCCGCCCTCGACGGGCTTGCCGTCGCACGCGAGCTCGTCGCACTCGGGCGTGCAGGTGAAGGTCACGCGCGCCGTCGTCGGAGCGGGCGCGGGGGCGGAGGCGGCGGGCGCGGGGGCGCTCTCGGCCGGCGGGGCAGAGGCGGCGGGCGTGGGCTCAACGGACGCGGACGACGCGGGCTCCGTCGCCGGCGCGTCGGGAGACCGAAGCAACAGCACCCCCGCGGTGACGATCCCGCCGAGGACCACGAGCGCGCCGAGTCCTCCGAGCACGAGCGGCAGCGCGCTCTTCTTCTTCGGCGGAGGATCGTCCTCGACGATCGGCGCGGCGGCGACGCCGAGGGCTTGCGGCGGGGCCGCGGGCGGCGCGCTCCCCTGTGCGCTCATGGCCTGCGCGACGATCGCGGGGCCGGCGGCGCCGAGCATCACGGTGCCCCCGAACTTGCGCGCGGTGAGCTGGCCGAGCGCCGCCGCCGCCTCCTCTGCGCTCGCGTAGCGCGCGCCCGGGGACACCGCGAGCGCCCGCGCGAAGAACGGATCGAGCTGGGGAGAGATCGCGGCGCCGAGCTCCCGGGCGCGCGCCGAGAGCGCGGGCAGCTCGGTGGTCATCTCCGCCCAGAGGCGCCCCGCGTCGAACGAGCCCGCCGCGAGCGACGAGAACGGTGACTTGCCGGTCAGCGCGAAGAACAGCAAGACGCCCAGCGACCACACGTCCATCGACGGCGACGGCGGGGCCCCCTGCGCGAGCTCGGCCGGCGCCCACCCGTACGCGATGGGCCCTGACGGCGGCGGCGCGGCGGCGCGCAGACCGGCCACGCCGACGTCGGACACCGAGACGCTCGTGCCCGCGGTGAACACGTTCGACGGCACGAGCCCGCGGTGCACCACGGAGGCGCCGTGCAGCGCCGACGCGATCGCGGCCGCGCCCTTCACGACGACGATCGCGCGGTCCTGCGTCAGCGGCCCCGACGTCGAGACCTCGGCGGCGAGCGACGGCCCCTCGGCGAGCGCCGTGAGGACGAACGGCGCGCCGGTCGTCGCGTCGACGCCCGCGTCCCAGACCCGCAGCACGCCCGGCACCTCGGCGACCCGCTGCGCCTCGTGCAGAAAGGCGGCCCACGCGGGCGTGCCGGCGAGCTCTCTGCGGAACGATTTCAGCGCGTAGACGGCGCCGCTCGCCTGATCGCGCGCGCGGACCACCTCGCCCATCGGGCCCTCGCCGATCGGCGCGACGACCTCGTAGCGCCCCGAGACGACGTGCCCCACCGGGAGGCGCTCGCTCACGGCGCGACCCTCAACGTGCCGAGCGCGTCCATGATCGCCGGCGCGTCGCCCTCGGCGCCCTCCCCGACGAAGCACAGGCCCACGACGACCTTCCCCGCGAACGATCCTGACACGACGAGCGCGGTGCCGGCCTTGTCCTTGCGCTTCGGCGCGGCGCCTTGCTTCTCCTTGCTGATCTCCCAGAGCTTCAGCTGCCCGTCGTCGACGACGCGGTCGGGCCGCTTCCAGCGCGCCTTCAGCGAGGCCGGCTTCACGCCCGTGACGTCGAGCGAGGCGCCGAGGGCCGAGAGCGCCACCTGCGCGGCGTCGTGCGTGTCCGCGTCGGCGTGCGCGAACGCCATCACCGCGTCGCCGCTCGCCGACACCGTGACCGTGCGCGCCGCCTCGCGCGCGTACGTCCAGCCCGGCGGCGGACGCAGCGTCAGCCCCTCCGATCCGATCGCGAGCTTCGTGTCGGCGGTCGCGCGGCACCCCTCGGACAGCGCCTCGCATTTCGGGGGCGGCGGTGGAGGCGGCGGCTCCGGCTTCGGAGCCTCCACGGCGGGAGGCGGCGCGGGAGGCGGCGGCTCGGGCGGCTTTGGCTTCGAGCACGCCGCGGCCGAGAGAGCGAACAAGCAGAGGAGCGCGCGGGCAGAGGACACGGGTGGCGGCTGTGTACTACGTTTCGGCGCCCTCCCGCACCGCCCACATGTTCAAGAAGATCCTGATCGCCAACCGAGGCGAGATCGCCGTCCGCATCATCCGCGCGGGCCGCGAGCTCGGCGTGCGCAGCGTCGCCGTGCACTCCGAGGCCGACGCGGGCGCGCTCCACACCCGCCTCGCCGACGAGGCCGTCTGCATCGGCCCGGCCCCCGCCGCGAAGAGCTACCTGAACATCCCGGCGCTCATCAGCACGGCCGAGATCACCGGCGCCGACGCCGTGCACCCCGGCTACGGGTTCCTGTCGGAGAACCCGCACTTCGTCGACGTCGTCGAGAAGTGCGGCCTGACCTTCATCGGGCCGAGCGCCGCCGCGATGCGCGCGTGGGGCGACAAGGTGACCGCCCGCGAGAACGCGCAGCGGTTCGGGCTGCCGCTCCTGCCGGGCTCGAAGGGGCTCGCGTCGCCCGAGGACGCCGAGCGCCGCGCGCGGGAGGTCGGGTTCCCCGTCATCATCAAGGCCTCGGGCGGCGGCGGCGGCCGGGGCATGCGGGTCGTGCACGAGGAGGGCAGCGTCGCGCACGCGTTCGCCGCGGCGACCGCCGAGGCCGCGGCGAGCTTCAAGAACCCGGAGGTGTACCTCGAGAAGTACCTCGGCGAGCCGCGGCACATCGAGTTCCAGGTGCTCGCCGACGAGCACGGCGGCGTCTGGACGCTCGGCGAGCGCGAGTGCTCGCTGCAGCGCCGCAACCAGAAGATCATCGAGGAGTCGCCGAGCCCCAACGTCGACGACGCGCTCCGCGCGAGGATGGGAGAGATCATCCGGCGGGCGATGCGAGAGACGGGCTACACCGGGCTCGGCACGCTGGAGTTCCTGATGGACGAGCAGAAGAACCTGTTCTTCATGGAGATGAACACCCGCCTCCAGGTCGAGCATCCGGTCACCGAGGCGACGACGGGCGTCGATCTCGTCGAGCTGCAGATCCGCGCGGCCGCGGGCGAGCGGCTCACGCTCCCCGACACGCGCGGGTGGAGCTTCCGCGGGCACGCGATCGAGTGCCGCATCAACGCCGAGGATCCGCGCTCGTTCGCGCCGTGGCCCGGCCTCATCACCGAGTATCACCCGCCCGGCGGCGCGGGCGTGCGCGTCGACAGCGGCGTGTTCGGAGGGTTCCGGGTGCCGGCCGCGTACGACTCGCTGATCGCCAAGATCATCACCCACGGGCGCACGCGGGACGAGGCCATCCGCCGCATGCAGCGCGCGCTCTCGGAGCTGATCGTCGGCGGCATCCGCACGAACATCTCGCTGCACCAGCTCTTGCTCTCCGACCCCGAGGTCGTGGCGGGCAAGATGACGACGCGGACGATCGAGCGCGTGCTCGCGCGCACGTGACGCCCGCGGCCGCGCTCCTGTGCGCGATCGACGCGCGCCGCCCGCGGCTCTCTCCGACGGGCGCGGCGCGGCTGTTCACGGGCGAGGTCGAGGGAGGCCCGGGGCTCGTCGTCGAGTGGCTCGGCGGCACCGTCGTCGTGTTCGACCACGCGCGCGCCCCGCGCGGCGACGCGGGCGAGCTCGTCGACGCGATCGCGTCCGCGCTGCCCGAGGCGCGCGCGATCGTGTGGACGTCCCGGCACGCGGCGGCGCTCGAGGAGCGGCGCGGCGTCGTCGTGCGCGGCGAGGCGGGCGCGCTCGCGCGGCGCGTGATCGAGGACGGCGTCTCGTACGCGCTCGACGTGACGGCGTTCCGGGACGCGAGCTTCTACGTCGACACGCGCGCCCTCCGCGCCTGGCTGCGCGCGCGCGCCCGGGGCCTGCGCGTGCTCAACCTCTTCGCGCACACGGGCAGCCTCGGGATCGCGGCGCAGGCCGCCGGCGCGGCGTCGGTCGTGCAGGTCGACAGAGATCGCGCGGCCCTCACGGTCGCGAAGACCTCGGCGTCGATGAACCGCCTCCCGATCGACAGGCGCGCGTACGTGGTGTCCGACGTGTTCCCGTACCTCGCGCGCGCGCGGCGGCTGGGCGCGCTGTTCGACGTCGCGCTGCTCGATCCGCCCTTCTTCTCCCAGACCTCCGGCGGGCGCGTCGACGTCGAGGCGAGCCTCGGCGCGCTCATCGACAAGGTGCGCCCGGTCGTCGCCGACGGCGGCGCGCTCGTCGTCGTCACGAACGCGCTCTTCGTGTCGGGCAGCGAGCTCGAGGCCCAGCTCGCGCGCGTCGTCGAGGGCGGATACGCGGCGGAGGAGGCGCGCCTCGACGCGCCCGACGACGTCGTCGGGCTCACCCGCGCGGACGGCGCGCGCTGGCCGACCGATCCGTCGCCGTGGGCGCACCCGACCAAGATCGCCGCGCTCCGGCTGCGACGAAGGGACGGTCGGCGGTGAGCGCCCGCCTGCTGTACGAGGACGACGCGGTGATCGCGGTCGACAAGCCCGCTGGCACGGCGAGCATCCGCGAGCGCGACGTCTCCGCGCCCTGCCTCCACGTCGAGCTCGAGCGGGCGCGCGGCGAGCGGCTGTTCGTCGTGCACCGGCTCGACAAGGAGGTCTCCGGCGTCATCCTCTTCGCGCGGACGGCGGCCGCGCACCGCGCCCTGTCGATGTCGTTCGAGGCGCGCGAGGTCGACAAGCGCTACCACGCGATCGTCGACGGCGCGCTCGAGGGTGAGCGCGCGGTCACGCTGTCGCTGCGCGAGTTCGGCTCCGGGAGGGTCGGGGCGGACGCCCTGCGAGGCAAGCCGTGCGAGACGCGCGTGTCGCTCGTCGCGCAGGGCGGCGGCGTCTCGCTCGTGGACGCGCAGCCCATCACGGGCCGTCGCCACCAGATCCGCGCGCACCTGTACGCGATCGGTCACCCCATCCTCGGCGACCGACGCTACGGTGACGGGGCGCGCGCGGCGACGGAGCCGCGGCTGTTCCTCCACGCGCGGGAGCTCAGCGTGCCCCACCCCACGACCCGAGAGCGGCTGAAGGTGTCCTGCGCGGCGCCCGAGGCTTTCAGCGAGCGGCTTCGATGAACCTCGACGCCACGGTCGACGCGCGCGTCCTCACCCTGTCGGCCGTGACGACGCTGGTCAAGGCGCGCCACACGATCGTCCCGGGGGGAGCGGCGTCCTTCGCGGTCGACGACGCCCTCGCGGGCGTGGCGCGCTCGACGGGCCGCGTGCGCGTGGACGGCGTGATCGGCGAGGGGGGCATGGGGCGCGTCAACCTCGGCACGCAGCTGACGCTCGGCCGCGCCGTCGCGATCAAGACGCTGAAGAGCGAGGTCGCCGGCCCCGACGCGACCCGCGGCCTCTTGCGAGAGGCGTGGATCACCGGGGCGCTCGAGCACCCGAACGTGATCCCGATCTACGATCTGGACGTCGACGCGGCGGGCCTGCCGTACTTCGTGATGAAGCGCGTCGAGGGGGCGTCGTGGCTCGAGCTCCTCGGGCAGCCGGGCGAGGTCGCCGCGCGCTTCGGCGAGGCCGACCCGCTCCTGTGGAACCTCGGCGTGCTCTCCGACGTCGCGCGCGCGGTCCACTTCGCGCACACGCGCGGCATCCTGCACCGCGATCTGAAGCCCGAGAACGTGATGATCGGAGGCTTCGGCGAGGTGTACCTCGTCGACTGGGGCATCGCGGTCGCGGTCGCCGACGACGTCGATCCGCGGCTCCCGCGCGCGCGCGACGCCGTCGAGCTCGCGGGGACGCCGAGCTACATGGCGCCCGAGATGCTCTCCGGCGGACCGGCGCTCGGCCCGCACACCGACGTCTACCTGCTCGGGGCGACGCTCTACGAGGTGCTCGTCGGCGAGCCGCCGCACCGAGGCGATCACATGCGCGCGCTCGTCGCCAGCATCGTGCTGTCGGAGCCCGACGTCCCCGCCCACGTCCCGGACGAGCTCGCCGCGATCATCCGCCGCGCGATGGCGCGCGACCCCGCCGCGCGACACGAGAGCGCCGATGCGTTTCGGCGGGACGTCGAGAGCTTCCTGCGGCACCGCGGCTCGACCCGCCTGTCGACGGCCGCGTGGGACACTGTCGAGCGGCTCGCCGTGGTGGCGCGGGGCGCGACCTCGACCGACCGCGCCCGCCTCTACGATCTGCTCGGCGAGTGCCGCTTCGGCTTCCGCGCCGCGAGGGAGGCGTGGGCCGAGAACCCGGCGGTGACCGACGGCCTCGACCGCGCGCTCGCCGAGATGGTAGAGTTCGAATTGTTGCAATCGAACCCGCGCGCCGCGGCCTCGCTGCTCGACGAGATGAAGGCGCCGCCGGCCGCGCTGTCGGCGCGCGTGCGCGCCCTGCTCGCCGATCGAGCGCGAGAGGAGGCGGAGGCCGAGCGCCTGCAGGAGATCGGTCGCGAGATGGATCCCACGCGGGGCTGGCGCACGCGCTCGTTCGTCGCGGGCACGCTCGGCATGACGTGGACGCTGCTCTGCTACTTCGCGCCGAGGCTCGAGCACGATCCGACGCACCTCTCCTCCTTCGTGATGACGCTCGCGATGGCGGGCGTCGTCGTCGTCGTCGGCGTGTGGGCGCGCCAGACGCTGAGCCAGACGCTCGTGAACCGCCGGGGGTACGCGACGCTGCTCGTGACCATCCTCGTGCAGCTGGTGTTCCTCGCGGGCGCGGGGCCGCTCGGGCTCTCGGTGCACACCGCGCGGACGATGTACCTGCTCCTGTGGGGCATCGCGCTCGCGTACTCGACGGTGCACGTCGACAACCGCCTGTGGCCGGCGATGCTCGTGCCGTTCGCGAGCTTCTTCGCCGCGATCAGGTTCCCCGGCGCGCTCTACAGCCTGATGGCGCTCGGGAACCTCGTGTTCACCGTCAACGTGCTCGCGGTCTGGATCCCGTGGCGGCAGCTCGTCGCGTCTCGTCGCTGACGCGCGCGCTCGGGTTCGCCGCCGCGCTCCTCGGGTGCGGGGGCGACGAGCCGCCCGCGCCCACGCCGCCCGCCGTGTCGTGCGAGACGCGCGTGTGGGCGAGGTGCGAGGCGGGCGCCACGCCGCGGATCGTCGGCGACTTCACGGGCGAGCGGCCGGTCGCGATGGACGCGGCCGTGGAGGAATGGTGCACGTGGGCAGGCGAGCTCGCGCCGGGCGAGCACGCGTACGCGATCGAGCTCGACGGGCGGCGCGCGCCGGACCCGCGGCGACCGCTCACCGTGTTCGTCCGCGACGAGGAGCGCACGCTCGTCGACACGCCTGACTGCGCCGCGCCCGCGCTCGTGATCGACGCCGCGACCGTCACCGCCGCCGGGATCGAGCTGCGCGCGAGGTTCCTGTCTGCAGGGCGCGCGCCGGCCGCGCTCGCCGCGGTCGAGGCGCCGCCTGGCTTCGAAGCGCGCTGGGACGCGCGGACGGGTGAGCTCGTCGCCGCCCTCGCCGCGCCGGAGCCGGGCAAGCGTCGCGTGGCGCTCACCGCGACGGACTCTCTTGGCCGACAGGCGCGCGCGGAGGCATCGGTGTTCGTCGGCGGACGGCACGAGGGGTGGAGCGACGCGATCGTGTACCAGGCGCTGACCGATCGGCTGCGCGACGGCGACGGGCGCGCGCTCGCGCCCCCCCAGACGCCGGGGAGACGCGCGGGCGGCACGCTCGACGGGGTCCGGCGCGCCCTCCCGGAGATCGAGGCGCTCGGCGCGACGGCGGTGTGGCTCTCGCCCGTGTACATGAACCCCACCGGGCTGTTCGAGGGGCGCGACGGTCGATCGTACGAGGGCTACCACGGCTACTGGCCCAAGGCGTCGCGCGAGGTCGATCCCGCGATCGGCGGGGTGCGCGCGCTCCGTGAGCTCGTGGCGGACGCGCACGGTCGGGGGCTGCGCGTGCTCGCCGATCTCGTGCCGAACCACGTCCACGAGGAGCACCCGCGCTTCGCGGCGGGCGGCGGCGACGCGTCCTTTCACCTGACCGGCGCGTGCGTGTGCGGCGCGCCTGCGTGCGACTGGGGCGCGCGCATCCTCGACTGCTGGTTCGCGCCCTACCTGCCGGACGTGCGGCTCGAGGCGCCCGCGGAGATGCGGGCCGCGCGCGACGACGCGGTGTTCTGGATGCGCGAGTTCGATCTCGACGGCGCCCGGATCGACGCCGTGCCGATGATGCCGCGCGCCTCGACCCGTTACCTCGCGCGCGGGCTCCGCGACCACGCGGGGCTGCGCGACCAGACCCTCGTGATGGGCGAGGTGTTCACCGGGCCCGGCGACGGCGGCGTCGAGAGCATCCGGTATTTTCTGGGGCCCGACACCCTCGACTCCGCGTTCGATTTTCCGCTGATGTGGGCGGCGCGCGACGCGCTCGCCGGCGCCGTCGGGCTCGACGCCGTCGAGGCGGTGCTCGCCTACGAGGAGCGCGCGTGGGCGGGCTCGGGCACCCTGCCCGCGCGCATCCTCGGCAATCACGACACGCCCCGCGTGGCGTCCGTGGTGGCGGGCGACGCCGGCGGAGACCCGTGGCTCGCGCCCGCCGCGCAGCCCGAGGACGCGGACGTGCTCGCGCGCGTGTGGCTCGGCCACGCGCTCATCCTCACGTTGCCGGGCGTCCCGGTGCTGTACCAGGGCGACGAGATCGCGCTCGCGGGCGCGGGAGATCCCGACAACCGGCGCGTGATGCCGGACCTCGCCGCAGTGTCGCCCGCGCGCCTCGCGCTGCGCTCGCGCGTCGCCGAGCTGGCGAAGCTCCGCGCGTGCTCGCCCGCCCTCCGCCGCGGCGATCGTTCCCCGCTCGTGTCCTCTCGACGCGCGCTCGCCTACGCGCGGCGCGAGGGGCAGGAGGAGGCGATCATCCTGCTCTCGACCGAGTCATCACCGTCGGCGATCTCGCTGTCGCGCGAGGGCGCCTACGTCGACGCGCTGTCGGGTGAGTCGTTCACGCTGCCCGCCGCCGTCCCGATGGCGCGCCTCTCCGCGCGTGTGCTCTTGCGCCACGGCGATCCGTGCGCGCGCCGCTGAGCGCTCCCGGCCCAGCGTGGTACAGGCCCACCATGCTCAGCGGCAAGAGGGCTCTCGTGACCGGCGGCGCGGGCGGGATAGGCCGCGCGATCGCGCGCGCGCTCCGCGACGCTGGCGCCGAGGTGATCGTGACGGGCCGCGATCCCGGGGCGCTCACGCGGCTCGCGGACGAGCTCGGCGTCGCGACGCGGGAGCTCGACCTCACGGACCGAGCAGCGATCGCGGCGCTCGGCGCGGCGCTCGGCGTCGTCGACGTGCTCGTGAACAACGCTGGCGTGGCCGAGAGCGCGCCGCTCGCGCGCACGTCTGACGCCACGTGGGACGCCGCGCTGGCGGTGAACGTGACCGCGCCGTTCGCGCTGTGCCGCGCGCTCATGCCGCCGATGATGGCGCGCGGCTGGGGGCGCGTGATCAACGTCGCCTCGAACGCGGGCCTCGTCGGCTACGCGTACACCTCGGCCTACGTCGCGTCGAAGCACGCGCTCGTCGGGCTGACGCGCGCGCTCGCGAAGGAGGCCGGCGCGTCGGGCGTCACCGTCAACGCCGTGTGTCCCGGGTTCGTCGACACGCCGATGACGGCGCGGAGCGCGGCGAACATCGCCGACAAGACGCGCGGCACCGAGGACGAGGCCCGCGCGAGGCTCGCCTCCCTCACACCTCAGCGCAGGCTGTTCTCGCCCGACGAGGTCGCCGCGCTCGTGCTCACGCTCGCGTCGCCGGCGTCCGCGGGGATCTCCGGCGCGGCCATCCCGCTCGACGGCGGTCAGACGGCGTGAGCCGCGCCCCCGTCTCCCGCGTGCGGCGCGCGGTCGCGGTGCTGGCGTCGCTCGTCGCGCCAGGGGCGGGCCACGCGCTGCTCGGCGCGCCCGGGTGGGGCCTCGCGTTCGCGCTCGGCGCGCCGTTCGTCACGGGCCTCGCGCTGCGGCTCGGGTGGCGGGGCCTCGCGATCGCGGCGCTCCTGCGCGCCGTCGCCGCCGTCCACGCCGCGCGGCTGGTGGTCGCGCCAGGCGCCTCGCCGCCTCCGCGGCGCGCGCTCGTGCTCGTCGCGGCGACGATCGCCGTCGGCATGCTCGCGCAGCTCGTGGGCGAGCGCTCGGGCCGCCCGCTCGGTTGAGGCGCGCCGGCCTACGAGGTGTACTCGGCGTTGATCTCGACGTAGCGGTACCCGAGATCGCTCGTCATCAGCGAGAACTCGCCGTCGCCGTCGGCGAGCGACAGCGTGAGCTCGACGTCCTCCGCGGCCATCGCGCGCGACACGGCGGCGCGATCGTAGGCGACCGGCCCGCCGTCACGGAACACCGTGACGCCCTGGATCGAGCAGCCCAGCCGCGACACGTCCCCGGCCTCCCGGGCGTTGGCGACCTGGCTCGTGAACCTGCCCCAGTTGGGATCGTTGCCGTAGAGAGCCGTGCGCACGAGCGCCGAGCACGCGACCTTGTTGGCGATGGCCCGCGCGGCCTCGCGCGACGCGGCGCCGGTCACGCGGATGGTGGTGACCTTCGTCGCGCCCTCGCCGTCGCGCGCGATGAGCCACGCGAGCCTGCGAGACACGGCCGAGAGCGCGGCGTCGAGGTCGGCGCCGGCGGCGCGGCGGCCCGTGGAGAAGACGAAGAACGTGTCGTTGGTCGACGGGTGGGAGTCGACGTGCACGGCGTTGAAGCTCTCGTCGGCGAGCGCGCGCACCCGCGCGGGCGACAGCTCGACGGCGGCGTCGGTCGCGACGAACGCGAGCAGCGTGGCCATGTCGGGCTGGATCATCCCCGCGCCCTTGCACGCGCCTGCGACCACCGCGCCGCAGGCGAGGCGGCGGCCCTCCTCCTTCGCGAACGCGTCGGTCGTCTGGATCGCGGCGACGAAGGCGTCGTGGTGCTCGGGCGTCGCGCCGAGGGCGGCGTGCGCGGCGTCGACGCCCGCGAGCACGCGCTCGATCGGGAGCCGCACCCCGATGACGCCCGTCGAGCACACCAGCACCTCCTCCGGGCGGCACCCCACGAGCGCGGCCACGCGCGCGCACATCGCGCGAGCGTCCGCGAGCCCGTCTGCGCCGGTGCACGCGTTCGCGTTGCCGCTGCTGACCACGACCGCCCGCGCGCGGCCGCCCGTCGCCGCGAGGTGCTCGCGCGACACGAGGACGGGCGCCGCCGCGAGGCGGTTCTGCGTGAACACCGCGCCGACCGACATCACGTCGTCGCCGACGAGCAGGGCGACGTCAGGGCGACCGCTCGCCTTGATCCCGGCTGCGACGCCGCTCGCGCGGAGACCGTCGACGTCCGTCAGGCCGACGGCGGGGCGGGCGAAGGTGGGCGGCGCGGGGGCGGGTCGCATCGCGCGGCACATAGCCCGCATCGCCGCGCGACGTCCATGCCTCGTCTACGAGCGCGCTCCGCCCTAGAGGACGACGAGGGCCTCCGCGAGCGCGTGGCCGAGGGCGCGCGCGCCGTCGTCGTCGAGCAGCGGCACGTGCACGAACAGCGAGCGCCCGCCGGGCGCGAGCGCGAGCGAGGCGTAATAGAGCGCGTTGCACACGTAGTCGCCGCAGTCGTCCGACACCTCGACGTCGAGCGGCGTCGAGAGCGCGCGCCGGAGCGCGTGGACGTCGAGGGTCGTCGCGCGCTCGGGAGGGCCCGAAGGATCGAGGCGAGGCGGCGATCGACGGCCCGCGACGTCCGGCCGGTCACCGGCCGCGCGCCTCGCGGAGCGCTCGAGCGACACGTGCCGCCGCGACTCCGCCACGCCCACGTGCACGAGGAGCGCCGGGCCCGCCGCGAGCAGCCGCAGCGGCGCCGCCTGCGCCTCCTCGAACGTGACGGCGAGGGTCTCGTGCCGCGCGTCCCAGCCGCGCGCGACGAGCCCCGCGGCGAGCGCCGCCGCGATCGGCGCGGACGGGTTCGAGGTCACGGCACCGAACGGCCCGAACCCGGTCACGCGGGCGCGCGGCGTCACCCCTCTCCGCGCCGGATGCCGAACCCCCGGATCTTCTTGTGGAGGTTCGTGCGCTCGACGCCGAGCGTCGCGGCCGCGCGCGAGATGTTCCACTCGAGGGCGCGCAGCGTCTCGACGATGTACGCGCGCTCCGCGCGATCGCGCACCTCCTTCAGCGTCGCGCGTCGCCCGTCGGGGCCGGCGACCGGCGGCAGCGGCGTGCCACCCCGCGCGTCGTCCGTCGAGAACCCGAACGTGGCGAGCGTCGACGGATCGACGTCGGGCCCGGCGTCGTCGTCAAAAGGATTCGCGTGCGGATCCTCGGGCAAATCCGCGATGGTGATCACGTCGCCCGAGAGGATGACGGCGCGCTCGACGACGTTCTTCAGCTCGCGCACGTTCCCCGGGAAGGCGCGGGCCTCGAGCGCCTTGTAGACCATGTCGTCGACGGGCTTCGGGCGGATGCCGTTGTCCTCCGAGAAGCGCGCGGCGAAGCTCACCGCGAGCGGGCGGATGTCCTCGACGCGCTCGCGCAGCGGCGGCGACCGGAGCGGGAACACGTTGAGCCGGAAGAACAGATCCTCGCGGAACCTCCCCTCCTTCACCTCGCGCTCGAGATCCTTGTTGGTCGCCGCGAGCACGCGCACGTCGACGTGCTGCACGACCTCGCTGCCGACGCGCGACAGCTCGCCGTTCTGCAGCACGCGCAGCACCTTCGCCTGCGCGGTCAGATCCATGTCGCCGATCTCGTCGAGGAAGATCGTCCCCCCGTGGGCCTGCTCGAAGTGCCCCCGCTTGCGCTGCTGCGCGCCGGTGAACGCCCCGCGCTCGTGGCCGAACAGCTCGCTCTCGATGAGCTCGCGCGGGATGGCGGCGCAGTTGACGCGGACGAACGGCCTGTCCTTGCGCGGGGAGAGCCGCACGATCGCGCGCGCGAGCAGCTCCTTGCCGGTGCCGCTCTCGCCGGTGATGAGCACCGACGCGCGGGTCGGCGCGACGGTGTCGATGGCGCCGAAGAGCCGCTGCATCACCGGGCTCGTGCCGATCATCTCGTACTTCGCGAGGAGCTCGGCGCGCAGATCGACGACCGCCCGCGCGAGTCCGGCCGCGCGCAGCACGTTGCGCACGCTGACGAGCACGCGCTCGCGCGAGAGCGGCTTCTCGAAGAAGTCGCTCGCGCCGAGCTTGATGGCGCTGACGGCGTCGTGCACGGTCGCGTGCCCGCTGATGACGATGATCGGGAGGTCGCGCGTGGCCTCCTCCTTGCGCAGCCGCTCGAGCGCCTCGAGCCCGGAGAGGCCGGGGAGCTTCACGTCGAAGATCGCCAGATCTACCGGGGCGTCCGGGCGCGCGAGCGTCGCCAGGGCGTCCTCCGCGCTCTCGGCCTCGACGACGCGGTAGCCCTCGCCCGAGAGCACCATCTGCAGCGTCCGGCGGATGTTCTTCTCGTCGTCGACGACCAGGATCGTCAGGGGGGGCGCGTCGTCGCTCACGCCGACCGAATACCAGAGCGGCGGCGGGGCCGGTGGTAGCGTGTGAGGATCGCATGCGCCGCGTGCCCATAGGACCGCCCGCGGCGCTCGCCGCGCTCCTTCTCCTCGGGTGCGCGCCGGTCGCGAGGAGCAGCGGCGCGCTCGCGCCCTCGGTCAGCCCGAGCCGCTGCCGCACCGGCCCCGAGAGCGACAGCCCGCTCGTCACCGAGTGGTCCGCGTCCGAGAAGGCGCACCTCGAGGGGCTCGCCGCGGGGCAGGCCGTCGCGGTCGTGTTCTCCGGGTGCGAGCTGCGGGTGGTCGACGCGTGCAGGCCAGGCGGCGCCTACGTCTGGCGGCGCACGACCCTGGCGACCGACACGGTGGAGATCGGCAGCGACGACGAGCTGTGGACGAAGCTCCCGCTCGGCGCCCTCGGGCTGGAGGGCGAGCTCGCGAAGAGCGGTCGGCTGGCGGTCCGCACGACGGTCGCCGGCCAGCTCGCGCTCTCGAGCTTCGACCCCGACGCCCTCGCACGCGACCCCGCCTGCCGCGAGGTGACGCACGTGATCGGATCGCTCAGCGTCGGCGCGTCGGAGCTGTCGTCGGGCGGCGCGATGACGGCGCGGGGCGCCGCCGGGATCGCGGGCCTCGGCGCCGCGGCGGGCGCGCGCCGGGAGGAGGCACAGGTACGGCGCGCGGGAGATCCCGCCACCTGCGCGCGCGCGACCGACGGCGCCCCCTTCGCCGGGTGCGCCGCGCCCATCCAGATCTTCCTCCGTCCCGTGGGGGCCGCGCGCGCGGCGGCGCCCTCCGCGTCCGAGGCCGCGGCGGTGCTGGTCACGTTCCCCGCGCCCGCCGATCCGGCGGAGCACTGGACGCTGCGCGGCGCCTCGGGCGAGCGCCTGTGCGAGCTGCCCTGCACCCGGCCCATCGGCGCCGGAAGCGGCGCGTACCTCGAGCGCAGCGAGGGCAACGGGTACTCGCTCGCGCGCGTCGACGTGCCGGCGCGCCTGCCGCACGCGCCGCGCAGCCACGCGGTCGCGACCTACCGCGCCGAGCGAGGCAGCCCCTACCTGTCGTCGCTGACGTTCTACGGGCTGGGTGTGCCCTCGGCGGTGGGCGGCACGATCCTGATCGGCCTCGCGGCCGGCGGCATGTTCAAGCCCGACGATCCCGACCGCAATGATCGCACGGGGTTCGTGCTGGGTGCCGGCGCGATGTACCTCGGCATCGCGGGCGCGACGCTCGGCTGGTGGCTGTGGAGCCACCCGGCCGGGATCGAGACCCGCGCGACCGTCCGCGTCGGGCCGACCGGGGTGTCAGGATCGTTCTGATCCTGGGGGCGCCCGGGCGGCGCCGCGCCAGTGCACGCAGAGGGGCTTCACGCCGCACCCGTGGCAGCGAGCGGCGTCGCGCCGGGACGGGCACCCCTGCACCATCCCGAGGTGGCACAGCGGAAAATCGAACCGCGTCGGATCCGCCGCGTCGAGCGCGGTGAGCGCGCGCGTGATCTCCTCCGCCGCGCGCCACGACGGCGCGCCCCGCGACGTCAGGCCGAGGTTCTTCGAGAGCTTGAAGAGGTGCGTGTCGAGCGGGATGAGGAGCCGGCTCGCCGGGATGAGGCCCGACCACAGCCCGACGTCGACGGGGCCCGGCGGGCGCGCCATCCAGCGCAGCAAGAGCAACAGGCGCTTCGAGCTGCCCCCGGCGCGGGGATCGGGGAGCAGGTGCCGCGCGCCCGCGTCGCCGAGGCCATCGAGGCCATGCGCGCGCAGCTCGTCGACCCAGCGGGCCAGCGCCTCCTGGAGGGGCGCCCGCTCCAGGTGCGACGCGAGGGCCGCGCCGAGCGAGCCGCGCTGGCGCTGCACGCGCGCCGCCCCGACGAGCAGCGCCGCGACGTGCTCGCCTCGGTAGAGCCGGTGCTTGAACCCTCGGAGCGAGCGCCCGAGCGCCCGTGGATCGCGGGTCGCGGAGACGAGCGGCCCGCCGGCGCGCGCCAGCACCTCCCGGATCTTCGCGAGGATGGTCGTCACGTTCCCGAACGCGAGCGACGACGCGAGCACCGCGACCAGCTCGGCCTCCCGCGGATCGCCGGCCGCGCGGACGAGCGACACGGGATCGCGCGCCACCCGCGCCACAGCGTCGGTCGCCCGCTCGACCTCGGAGAGCACCCGCGAGAGCTCGTCGGGCGGAGCGGCGCGGAGGGAAGATCTGGGCACGGCGCGGGTATCAGGGTGGACGCCAGATGGTGACGACCGATCCCGCGCCCAGCCTCGCCCCGCAGGCGGCGGCGAGCAAGCCCGCGAACGATCCCGAGACGCGCGCGATGCTGGAGGCTCGGGTCTCGCCGCGCGACCGCGCGCGCGTGCGCCGGATGGCGGCGGAGTTCCGCCTCGCCGCCGCGTCGTGGGGGTGACGAGGCGCGGCCCCGCGCGCCGCGCCCGAGGCGCGCAGAGGTCAGTGCCAGCAGGCGTCGGCGGCGGTCGCCGGGACGTTCCCGCCCGGCGTGAACAGCCAGCGATCGCTCGCGGTGGAGTTGGCCTTGTTCATCTGGTTGGTGTCGACGCAGAGGCTGGTGGAGCCGTCCTGGTCGGGCTTCGGCGTCTTGCTCTTCACCGGCTCGATGGCGCACGGGTCCGCGCCGCCGGTCCATTTCACGGTCGCCACCTCCCAGAAATCTCCGTCCCAGTACTTCGCGACCTCGCCGAAGGACTTCTTCAGCCGGGGGAACGTCGCGGGCGGGTTGGCCGTCGGATCGTAGCCGACGCTGAGCTTGCGCTCGCCGTTGCAGTAGAGGTTGACGTGAGGGTGCACCTCGGTGTCGCCGCCGTAGTAGTGCACCCCGACGAGGAACCGATCCCCGACGTTGGGGTTGTCGAGGTTGATGTTCTCCGGCCCGCAGAACCCCTGGCCCGGCAGGCCGCCCGCGACCGGGTCGAACTTGTTGACGTTGCAGCCGAGGTTGTCCGCGTCGAGCCGGGGGTTGTCGCAGCTCTGCGCGGGCTCGCGCAGCGATCCCCAGCCGTGGCAGGACTCGGCCTTGCTCGGCGGGTAGCCCCAGCCCGGCGGCGGCGCGGGCTCGCCGAGGCAGAAGCTCTTGTTGCCGGTGCGGCAGCCCGACGCGCAGGTGTAATTGCAGTCGTCGCTCTTCGGCGCGTCGCCGCACGAGTCGAACCACCCGTGCTTGCCCGCGCACGTCGTGCCCTGCAGCCTCGCGAAGTGCAGGTCGACGTCGGTGGTCGTGAGGCCGAGCGCCGCGACGGAGGCGCCCATGTCCCAGCACATCTCGGCGCGGACGCCCGGCGCGCGCACGCGCACCTGCATCGTGCACGAGTGGTGCTTGCCGTCGATGTCGAACTCGCCCTGGATGACGTAGTCGCCGGAGAGCGAGAACGCGGGCCAGATCTGGTGCGCGTCGTTGATGGGGCCGAGGACGATGCCCTTCTGCTTGCCGTTCGAGCCGAGGTTGTTGACCTCCGTGCCCTTGCGCTTGGCCGTCGTCGTCGTGTTCTTGCCGTTGTAGATGCCGAAGGTGGTGTGCGGCAGGATGTTGTCGCAGTCGCCGCCGGTGACCGTCCACTTCCAGTTGGTGGCCTTGACCCCCTGGTTGTTGCTGATCCACTGCCAGCCGTCGACGATGAAAGGCTCGTTTGGTTTGGGGTCGAAGGGGTTGGGCTTCTTCTTCTCGAGGTCGTCCGCGTACGGGAACGGCGAGATGACCACCGGCTCGGTGGGGCACGTGACCGTGATCTCCTGGCAGGAGCAGTCCTGGGACTTGGGGTTCTGGTCCTTGCCGTCGCAGTCGAAGTCGCCGAGGCCGCACGCGTCGTCGGCGAAGGGCTGCTGGGCGCCCTTGCAGTAGCCGTCCCACACGCGCGTGCCGAACTCGCCGCCGCCGGTCGAGAGGCACGCGACGGTGCCCTTCGCGTTCTCCTTGCACCACCCGACGGGCAGCGAGGTGGACGCGTCGACCTGGCTCGCCGGGACGAGGTAGCAGTCGCGGGTCGTGCCCGGCGGGTGGGCGTCGTCGCACTCGCAGCCCTCGTCGACCTGCCCGTCGCAGTCGTCGTCGAAGCCGTTGCCCGTCTTGCCGTTCGGGATGGACGGGTTGCTGTCGGCCGTGCCGTCGCACTCGTTCTTCGTGTCGGGCTTGCACGTGTGGGCGATGGGGCCAGGCCCGGGCGGGGTGCCCACCACGCAGCCGCTGTCGCCGCCGACGTCGGGGGTCGCGTCCTGCAGGCCGCCGCCGTCGACGAGCGTGCCGCCCGCGTCTCCGCCCTGGCCGCCGCCGCCGGTGGACTGGAACCCCCCGGTCTGCGCGCCGCCCGCCTGCGTGGAGCCGCCGGTCGAGGTCGAGCCGCCCGACTGACCGGCCTGCGCCGAGCCGGACGCGCCGGCCTGCGCCGCGGGATCGTCGAACTGGCTCTTGGAGGTGGCCGCGCTGCAGGCGGCGGCGAGACCGATGACGAGGAAGACAAGGGCGCGACCGCGGTTCATGGGGCCGTTGTACCGCGAAATGCCCGCGCCGGGCGAGATCAGCCCTCGTCTTCCTCCTGCCCGAGCGCGGTGGTGCGCGCGATCGCGCCCGCGCAGGCCTGGCAGAGCGGGGCGCGCTCCTCGCGGCGCTCGTCCCCGCGCACCCACAGGTACATGCCCCAGCCGCTCGGCTCGCCCGAGATGGGCGCGTTGCAGCCGTCGCACCGCTCGGATTCGACCGGCGCGGCCGCGTCGCCGGGGAGCGTGGAGGCACCAGGCATGCCGGCGAAATAGTACGGTGCTCCGCGCCTCGCAATCCGAGGAGAGCTCGCGTAAACATTTGGGCGCGTCGTCCGTCCAAGCCCGCGACGGCGCGCGACGCGCCTCGAAAGGATCCATCCATGCGAACCGCCCTGCTTGTCCCCGCCTCCCTCTTCGCCTTCTCGGCCGCCGGTTGCTTCATCGTGCCGCCGCCGCAGCCCGCGCCCGCCGCCGCGCCCGCCGCCACCGCCGCCGCGCCCGCCGCCGCGCCCGCCGCGACGACGGAGCCCCTCCCCCAGCAGCCGGAGATCGTCGAGACGCACGCGCCGTCCGAGCCGCCGGCCGACGCGCCGAAGGGCCTCGCCGAGGGCAAGCCCGCGGGCGCCGTCGCGGGCGCGCCCGAGGCGGTGTGGATCTGGCACGACGCCGCCGGCTGGCACCTGCGCACGACGACCGCGCGCAACCTGCACCGGTTCCAGGGGCGCGTGTGGGGCGCGAAGGGCAAGATCGGCAACGTCACGCCGACGCGCACCGAGCTCGGCGACCGGTTCCGCAAGGCTGGCAACTGGATGTTCTTCGACTTCAACACGAAGGGCGGCGAGGACGGCTTCGACTTCATGGTCGCCGAGAGCGACTGCGTGCACTTCATGCTCACCATCGACGGGCAGCCGCAGCCGTCGCGCATCCACGTCGGCGCGCAGGGGACGAGCCCGCCGAAGGCGAACTTCCGCGTCTGCCAGTGAGCGACGACCGCGCGGACCTCGAGGGAGCGGTCGCCGACTTCTTCGGCGAGGCGCCGATCCACCGCGAGGAGATCGGCGCCGTCACGGTGCTCGTGTTCGAGGACGAGCCCGAGGACGACGACGACGAGCCTCTGCTCTACTTCGTCAGCGCGGGGCTCTCCTCGCGCGCGCTCGCCGCGGCCCCCCACGGCGCGGAGCTCGTCCTCTCGGCGCGCGCCGCGCTCGACGACGACGGCGTCTTCGCGCTGTGCGAGGTCGTCGGCCACCTCGCGGGCGCTTTCCTGCACCACCCGAGCGACGTCGCGCCGGGCGCGCTCGTCGAGACGGGATCGTTGCCGATCTTCCTCGGGATGGACCAGGTGCTGGTGACCGCGTGGGGCGACGGCGGCGAGCTCGACGCGCTGTCGCCGGCGCGCTCGCTGTTCTCGCTCAACCCGCTGACGCTGGCCGAGGTGCGCGAGATCGAGGGCGCGTCTCCGGAGCACGCGCTCGCGGCGCTCTCCGCGCGCGGGGTCGACGTCGACGATCCCTTGCGCCTCTCGCGCCAGGCGATGGAGGACACGTGGTCGGCGGCCGAGGCGCTGTCGCGCGGCGACTCGTTCGCGTTCGCCGAGGCGATGCAGGCGACGGCGGGCCGGGTGCTCGATCTCGCCGCGCAGACGCTGGAGCAGCACGAGCAGGCGCCCGACCCGAAGCGCCGCGCCTAGGGCCGCGCGCGCATCGCGATCGGGAAATCGCGCCCCGTCCAGCTGCGGTTCGACACGCGCAGCGTCGGCGCGAACTGCCGCCGCTTGTACTCGGCCCGGAGCACCTTCACTGCGATCCCCCGGACGAGCGCCTCGTCGGCGGCGGTGCGGCGCGCGGTCTCGTCGACGCCGAGCTCGTCCTCGATGAGGCACCGGAGGATGGGATCGAGCACCTCGTACGGCGGCAGCGACTCGTCGTCGCGCTGGCCGGGGCGCAGCTCCGCGGACGGCGGCTTCGTCAGCGTCGACTCGGGGATGGCGCCGCCGACGCGCCGATCGTTCAGGTGCCGCGCGAGCGCGTAGACCTCGAGCTTGAAGAGATCGGCGATGACCGCGAGGCCGCCGCAGCTGTCGCCGTAGAGAGTCGAATAGCCGACCGCGCACTCGCTCTTGTTGCCGGTCGTCAGCAGCAGCGCGCCCGTGCGGTTCGCCCACGCCATCAGCGCGGCGCCGCGCGCGCGCGCCTGCACGTTCTCCCAGGTGACGTCGCCCGCGGCGGCCGGCGCGGTCGCGAGCACGGGCTCGAGCATCTGCTCGTACGCCCTGTGCGCGGGATCGATCGACACGACCTCGAACCGCACGCCGAGCGCGTCCGCGAGCGCGCGGGCGTCCGCGATCGAGTGCTCCGACGAGTACCTGCTCGGCAGCCCGAACGTGACGGCCGCGTCGGGTCCGAGCGCGAGCGCACCGAGGACGAGCGCGAGCGCGGAGTCGATGCCGCCCGACAGCCCCAGGCAGAAGCGCGGCATGTTGGTCTTGCGGGCGTAGTCGCGCGTGCCCATCACGAGCGCACGGCCGAGGCGATCGAGCTCGTCGACGGCGGGCTCCTCCGCGCGCTCGGAGAGGTCGACCACAGCGACGCGCTCCTCGAACACGGGCAGCTCGGTCACCAGGGCGCCGTCCGCCGCGACCACGAGGCTCCCGCCGTCGAACAAGAGGCCGTCCTGCCCGCCGACGGCGTTGACGTACGCGAGCGGCACGCGCCACCTGGTCGCCGCGTGCGAGACGAGGCGGCGCCGCGTCTGGCTCTTGCCCTTCGAGTACGGCGACGCGCTCACGTTGACGACGACCTCCGCGCCCTGCTCGAGGCACTCGGCGACCGGATCGCGATCGTAGAGGCGATCGTCGGCCCACAGCAGCCGGTCGTTCCACATGTCCTCGCACACCGTGACGCCGACCCGCCGCCCGGCGATCGACACGACGCGCGGGACGTCGAGCGGCGCCGGCTCGAAATAGCGTCGCTCGTCGAACACGTCGTACGTCGGCAGGAGCGCCTTCGGCACCTCGAGCAGCACGCGCCCGCGCGCGGCGACGACCGCGCTGTTGGTGAGCGCGCGCCCGCCTCGCCCGCCCTCGCGGCGCCGCGGCGCGCCGAAGATCGCGACGAGCCCGTCCGGCAGCTCGCGCACGAAGCGCGACAGCGCGGCGTCCGCGTCGCGCACGAACCACGAGAGGTTCAGCAGGTCGCGCGGCGGGTAGCCCGTCGTCGCGAGCTCGGGGAAGAGCACGACCTCCGCGCCCTTCGCTGTGGCGTCTGCCGCGGCCTCGAGCATCCTCGTGACGTTGCCCTCGACGTCGCCGATCACGAGATCGAGCTGCGCGAGCGCGATCCTCACGCGGCCTCCAGCGCGTCCGCGACGCGCACCAGGCGAACGCCCGCGGCCTCGCAGGCCTGGATCGCCCGGTCGCCGTCAGCTGCGACGACGGCCGCGACGGCGTCCGTCACGAGCCACACCTCCCCTCGTCCGCGCGACGTCGCCCAGCGCAGCAGCCCCTCGCACGCGGCCTTCACGCAGTAGTCGGTCGCCACCCCGTACACGACGAAGCGCGCGGCCTCGCCCTCGGTGAGCAGCTCGAGGAGAGCCTCCGCGTTGGGGTTGGCGAACAGCGAGTACACCTCCTTCTCGAGGAGCAGCTGCGTCGGCGCGTTCTCGCGCGCGGCCGCGGCGAGCGCCTCCGGCGACAAGGGCGCGTTGGGCACGAAGCGCGCGCGCGCGGTCATCGTGCCCGGCGCCTTCAGCCAGCCCGCGGTGCCCTTCACGCAGTGCGGGGGGAACCCAGGGCGCTCCCCGGAAGGCCCGGCCACCGGCGCCCCCGCGAACTCCCATGCGTCGAACGCGTGCGAGTCGACGCTGCCGACGATCATCCGGCCGCGCTCGACCGCGCGCGCCGTCAGCGCGCGGAACGCCCCCGCTAGCGCGTCGGCCCCCGCGACGAACAGGGCGCCGCTGGGATCACAGAAATCGTGCTGCACGTCCACGTCCACGAAGACGGTCTTCATGCCGCGGCAGCATAGGGGCCGCGCGCGCGCGTGACGAGCCTCAGCGATCCCGCGGCGGTCGCTCGGCGTCCCTCTCGAGCGCCCGCGCGATCCGGACCAGCGACCGCCCGGCCCCGGCCATCCCCAGCGCGAGGCCCGCGTAGACGAGCCAGGTCGTGCCGAGCTTCCCGTCCAGCCACTGACCGCCGTAGAGGCCGAGCACGGTGAAGAGCGCGATCTCGATCCCCACGCTCGACAAGGCGAGCGCCCGCGCGCGAGGCGTCGCCACGTCACCGCCTCTTCTTCTTGGGTGGGGGGTCCTCTCGCTCGCGGGGGGCCTTCAGATCGATGTCCTTGGCGTCGGGGCCGAGCAGCGTGCCGCACATCGTCTTGCACAGCGTGTCCTTCGGCTTGCACGCGCAGCCGCCGGTGCGCCGCTTCTCGTCGAGCTTCTCCCTCACGTCGGCGGCGCTGAACCTCGCCAGGCTCTCCACCTTCGAGAACGGCTCCGCCTCCTTGCGCTGGTGCGGGGTGCGCGGATCCGTCGACTTGCCGTCGGGCTCGGCGCAGCAGCGGAACGAGAGAAAGTAGTAATAGAACCCCTCGTCATGCGTGTAGATCTTGGGGCGACACTGGTTGCGTGTGCCCTTGTACCAGGGGCCGCCGGTGTGCACGCTCTCGAACTTCGAGTACATCCCACCGCGCTCCCACGACTCGTTCGACACGACGTCGTCGGTGTTGCCTGGTAGGTCCTGCACGCCGTAGTCGCTCTTGCACTCGGGCTGCGCGCCGTTCGGCACCCCCCGCCAGAGGCGCGCCAGCTCCTTCGGATCGCGCCGGGCGACCTTCTTCATGTCGGGGCCGTCCCACTTCTGGTCGCCGTTGCACTTGGTAGGATCGCGCTCCCACCCGTAGGGGAACGGCTTCATCTCCGGGCCCTCACACGCCAGCGTCCACTCGCTCTCGGTGCAGATGCGCTTGTCGACGGCCGCGCACTTGACCTGGGCCTGGTAGAAGTTGTTCATCACCTCGGCGCGCACGCCGCTCTGGTTGGGCCACGCGAAGTCGTCGATGCAGAACCGCTTCTTCATGCGCTTGCCGACGCACTTGGCCTTCGGCGCGAACTCCTCGCAGATCGTCTTCTTGTTGGATTTGTCGTACCACTCCCGCAGGCAGGTGTGCTCGACCTCCGTGCAGTACTCGCCGTCGACGAGCGTCATCCCCGCGGGGCACGCCCGGGGCTCGTCGGGCGCGGCAGGGGGCACCACGGCGGCCGACGACGCGACGGGCGGCGCGATCGAGCTCGACGGCGCCGCCCCGGCCGGGGGCTCGGGCGTCTCCGCGGGCGCGGCGGAGGGCGCGGCCGGCGGCGTCGGGGCCGCGGGCTCTCGCGGCGTCGTGGCGCACGCTGCGAGCGTGACGAGCGCGAGGGAGACGAGAGGTCGGATCCGCATCGCCGCGCACCTTAGGAGCCCGGCAGACATAAGGGAAGCGGGAGGATGTCGACGCTGCAGGGTGGCGAGAGGTCCGTCGGGCCGAGGGCGCTGGGGCACCCTGTGGGCGCGCGGACCGTCTCCCGGCTCGTGCCCCGCTCCAGCGCCGGACCGTCCCGGTCGGGCCGTGTCGTTGCCATCACATCGGGGTCGGTGGGCCGAGGGCGTCCAGGCGAAGCCGCGCGGGGACGATGGTGGGCAGCACGGGGCTTGTCTCGAGATACACGTGCGTACAGCTCACCGCCCAGACACCCAGCGCGAAGGAGCTCTCGTTGGGCACCAGCCACCGCGCGCCGTCCGACAGGCGGATGATGCGCAGGTCGGCCCGGCCGGTCGGCCCGAGGTGCGGGCCGTCAGCCTTCACCGCGTACCCGCACCCGACCACCCAGTCGATCCCAAATGGCGCAAGCCCGTCGTCCGGCCCGAGCGACCGCGTCTTCGCCGCCACCTCCGCTGGATCGATCGTCCACGGAGACGTCTGCAACGTGTGCTTCGGGA
>JADLFU010000089.1 GCA_020849655.1 Polyangiaceae bacterium
CGTCGTCGTCGTCGTCGTCGTCGTCGTCGTCGTCGTCGTCGTCGTCGTCTTCGTCGTCTTCGTCGTCGTCTTCGTCGTCGTCTTCGTCGTCGTCTTCGTTGTCGTCTTCGCTGACCGGCTCGTCAGCCTGTGCGGCTGGGTCGGCGGCGACGGGCTCGTCGATCACGTCGGTCGGGACGTCGGGCTCCTCGGGCGGGAGCGTGGGATCGTCCTCGAGCTCGGCGGCGGTGGGCGCGGGCTCGACGACGACGGGCTCGAGGTGGCCCTCGCCGCCAGAGAGGCCGCCCATGTCGATCGGGCCGGCCGGCGCGTCCTCGCCCAGCTCGCGCTCGTAGGCGCGCTTCGAGTCGTCGGTGAGCTCGGTGAACTCGCGGAGCGTGGGCATCTCGCGCAGCGATTTCAGCCCAAAAAACTCGAGAAAATGGGGGGTGGTGCCGTAGATGAGCGGGCGGCCGGGCTCGTCGCGCTTGCCGAGGATCTTCACGAGATCGCGCTCGAGAAGGACCTTCAGCACCGGGCCCGAGTCGACCCCGCGCACGTCGTCGATCTCGGGGCGCGTGATCGGCTGGCGGTACGCGCAGATGGCCAGCGTCTCGATCTGCGCGCGCGTGAGGCGCACGGGCTTCACGCCGGTCGCCTCGCGGACGAAGGGCGCGTACGCCGCCGCCGTGCGGAACACCCAGCCGCTCGCGACCTCCTCGAGCTGCACGCCGCGCGGTCGATAGACCTCGCGCAGCTCCTCGAGCACCTCGACGACGACCTTCTTCTCGGCGTTCGCCTGCTTCGCGAGCGCGTGCACGGGCGTCGGCTCGTGCCGGATGAACAGCAGCGCCTCGAGCAGCCCGGCGAGGTGCGCGCGGCCGACGTCATCGAGCGGAGGCGGCGCGTCCTCGGGCGGCGCGGCGGGCTTCGAGCGCCTCACCTTCACGACGCGCGGCGCGGCGGCGTCACCGGCCGCCTCTTCGCCCGCGGGCGGCGCGTCCTCGAGCGCGCCGGGGGGAGCGTCCGTGAGCTCGGCGTCGCCAGCGTCAGGCGCGTCGAGCGCGGCGCGGATCTCGGCGGGATCCGGCGTGCCGTCGGGCTCTGTGACGGCGGGATCGTCGTCTTGGGGCGTGACGCCGAACCTCCTCGCGGCCTCCTCGAGCTCGGCGGCGTCGAGCTCGGCCTCACGCGCAGCGACGAGCTCGGGATCCTCGAAGGGATCTCCCTCGTCTTCGAGCGCGGGCGCGTCGGTCACCTCCGCGTCGTCGTCGGGATCGTCCCCACGCCCGTCGTCGGGATCGTCCCCCGAGGCCTGCGCGGGCGCCTCGTCGATCGGGGGCTCGTGCTCGCCGGGCGCGGGCGAGCCGTCGTCGGACGGCGCGAGGATCGGCGGCGCCTCGTCGTCTCCGGCGAGCGCGTCGAGCGAGATCGCGTCGTCGTCGTCAGTGGGCGCGGCGTCGCGCGGTGCAGGCGGCTTCTTGCGGGTGCTCACGGCGTCTCCTCGGGGCTCGCGGCGTCGTCGAGCCCGACCTCGCGCGGCGCGTCGGGGGCGGTGTCAGGTTCGTGGGTCGGGGGCGCCGGCGCCTCGGCCTCCACCTCACCCACGGCCTCGAGCGCGTCGTCGCCCGTCTCCTCCGGCGCGGTCTCCTCAGTCTTCTCGGACGCGGTCTCCTCGGGCGCGGCCTCCTCGGTCTCTCCGGCCTCGCGTCGGGCGCGCTCGATCTCGATCGCGCGGTCGAGCTCCGCGGCGGCCTCGGCCTCCAGCTCCGCCTCGAGCGCGGCGTCGGCCTGTCTGTCGGCCTCCGCGCGCGCGGCGGCGGCGGCGAGCTCCGCGGCGGACGGCTGCGGGCGCGGCGCGCGCGGGGCGAGATCGGCCTCCGCGTCCGCCTCGGCGTCGACGTCGCTCGTCACCGCGGCCTCGAGGTAGATGCCGCCGTACGTGTCGCTCTGGAAGAGCCTCACGAGGCGCATCTTGCCCATCTCGAGCAGCGAGAGGAACGTGATGACCAGATCTCCGCGCGTCATCTCCTCGTCGAACAGATCCTCGAAGGCGAGCCGCCCGCGCGCCTGGAGCAGCTCCGAGATCTGCGCGATGCGATCGGTGATCGTCAGCTTGTCGAAGCTGATCTCGTGGCTCACCTTGATCTTGCGGCGCTCGAGCAGCTTGGAGAACGCGTCGAGCAGCTGGAACACCGGGAAGCTCGCGAGCGGCCCCACCTCCTTCGGCGCGTCGTCGGGCAGCTCGGGCCTCGTGAAGACGTCCTGGCCGAGGGTGCCGCGGTCCTGGAGCTCGGCGGCCGCCTGCTTGAACTTCTGGTACTCGAGCAGCCGCCTGACGAGCTCCTCGCGCGGATCGAGCTCCTCCTCCTCGGCGGCGTCGTCCTGGCCCTTCGGCGCCTCGGGCAGCAGCATCTTCGACTTGATGTGCGTGAGCACGGCCGCCATCACGAGGTACTCGCTCGCGAGATCGATCGTGAGCGCGCGCATCAACGAGAGGTACTCGAGGTACTTCTCGGTGATGAACTTCATCGGGATGTCGAGGATCGACAGCTCGTGCGTCTGGATGAGGTGCAGCAGCAGATCGAGCGGCCCCTCGAACTGCGGCAGCGAGACCTGGTACGCGAGCGGATCGTGCGCCTTCGCTTCGATCGTGGGGTCGGACATCGCGCGGCTCAGAAGACCAGGCGCGTCGTCGCGGCCTGCAGCGCCTGGGTGAGCAGGCGCATCGGCGCGTCGAGCAGGACGGCGCGCACCGGCCCGATGCTGATGATGAGCATGATGAGGATCCACGAGTACTGGCCCGCGCGCTCGACCAGCTCGTCCATCGACCGCGGCAAGAGGCGCGAGCCGTCGAGCGGCGGCACCGGCAACAAATTGAACACCGCGAGCCCGACGTTCACCTGGAACATCGCCTGCGCGAGGTAGCGGAGCGCCTGCACGCGGCGATCCGCGTCCGGAGCGAACCGGAGCAGGAGCGCGAGGGACATCACCGACACGAACGCGAGGGCGACGTTCGAGAGGGGGCCCGCGACGGCGACGAGCGCGGTGCCCGTGCGCATCGAGACCTTGCGCGTGAAGTTGGTCGGGACGAACTGCACCGGCCGCGCCCAGCCGAGGAAGGCCACGCCGCTCGTGAGGATGCTGAGCGCGGGCACGAGCAGCGTCCCGAAGAAGTCGATGTGCACGAGCGGCGAGAGCGTGAGCCGACCCTGGCGCTCGGGCGTGTCGTCGCCGAGCTTGTGCGCGACCCACGCGTGCGAGAACTCGTGCACGGCGCCCGACAGCACCATCGGGACGAGGTACAGCACGAACAGCATCGGGAGCGGGAGGTCGGCGCGCAAACGGGCCGGGGGCATGTCACGCCTCGGCCCGCGCGGGAAGCCGAGCGTTCGTGCCCTCTCCCGGGGCGCGTGTATGCTCGCCGCGATGTCGCCGGACGATCCCGACGAGCCGAGAGACCGCGAGACGCTGCCGACGTTCGTCGACTTCGACGCCCACGACGCCGCGAAGGGCGGCGCGACGGTCCCTGTGCTCATCCAGACGGCCGGGCTCGACACCGGGCGCCTGCTCACGGTGCCGGAGGGCACGAGCGTGCTGCGGCGCGCGCGGGGGTGGGAGGTGACGTTCGACCTCGACGGCGAGCCGCTCGCGGAGCTCTCGCGCGCAGGCGCGGGGGTGGCGTGCACGACCTTCGGCGTCGCGCGGGTGAGCGGGCGGCCCGGCGCGAGCCACGCGCTCGCGCCCGGAGATCGGCTGGAGGCGGGGCCCGTCTTGCTGAGGTTCCAGGAGGTCGGCGCCGAGGAGGCCCGCGCGCTCGGCGCCTTCTACGCGAGCAGCCGGCGCGACGGCCTGACGGGCCTCGCGAACGCGCGCGCCCTCGACGAGCACGTGGCGTCCGAGGTCGCGTACGCCCGCCGGCACCGCGAGCCGCTCTCGGTGCTCGTGATCGATCTCGACGGCTCGAGCGCGCGCGTCGCCGCGGAGGGGTTCGAGGCGCTCGATCCGCTGGTGCGGCGCCTCGCGCGGACGGTCGCCGGCTGCGCGCGTGACGTCGACCTCGTGGCGCGGACGGGCCCCGACGAGCTCTCGGTGGCGCGGCGCGGCGCCACGCGCGAGGACGCGGCCGCGCTGGGCGAGGCGATCCGCGCGGCGCTCTCGGCCTCGGGCGCGCCCGTGCTCACGGTGAGCGTCGGCGTCGCGTCGCTCGCGTGCCTGGGCACGAGCGATCGCGCGCTGCTCGATCTCTCCCGCGCGCGCGCGGTCGCGGCGCGGACGGCCGGCGGGGATCGCGTGATCCAGGAGGGCTGAGCGGAGCGTGAGGCTCGTGATCGCGCGGAGCGGCGGCTGAGCATGGGCGCGCTCGACTGGTCACGCCTGACGGGGCTGCGGCTCCGCGCGCGCGCCGTCGCGGACGGCCTCGTGCTCGGGGCGCACGCGAGCCGCCGGCGGGGCGGCGGCGTGGAGTTCAGCGGGCACCGGGCGTACGTGCCCGGCGACGATCTGCGGCTCATCGATCGGCGCGTGATGGCGCGGCACGATCGCCCGTTCGTGCGGGAGCTCGAGACCGACACCGACCGCGCGCTGTGGCTCGTCGTCGACGCGTCGGCGTCGATGGGGTTTCGAGGCGAGCGCTCGCGCGTGACGAAGCTCGAGTACGCGTCGGTGGTCGCCGCGGCGCTCGCGCGGGTGGCGACGGCGACGGGCGACGCGGTCGGCCTGACGGTGCTCGGCAGCCCCGCGTCGATCACGCGGCCGGCGCGGGGCGCGGTCGGGTTCGCGCGGGTGACGGCGACGCTCGAGGCGGCGCGCGCGGCGGGTGATCTCTCGCGCGACCTCGCGGCGCTCGACCGCGCGCTCTTCCCCGTCGCGGAGCGCGCGCGGGCGGGCTCGGTGGTGGTGCTCCTCTCCGATCTGGTCGACGTGCACGAGGCCCTGATGCGGAGGTTCCTCGCGCTCGCGACCCGGCGGCGCGTCGCGCTCGCCGTGCGGGTGCTCGACCGCGAGGAGGCGTCGTTCCCGTTCTCCGATCCGCTGCGCCTCGTCGCCGTCGAGGGAGACTACGCCGTCGAGACCAACCCGGACGCCGTCCGCGCGGGGTACCTCGCGGCGATCGCCGAGACGCGCGAGCGCTGGCAGCGCGGGCTCGTCGATCGAGGCGGGCGCTTCGTCGACGCCGCGACCGACGGCGATCCCGTCGAGATCGTGCGCGCGGTGCTCGCCGCCGCCGCGGGGGGCCGCAGCTCGTGAGCTTCGGCGCAGGGCTCGGGCTGCTGGTGGCCCTCGGCGTCGCCTTGCCGCTGGTCGCGCACCTGCTGCGGCGACGCAGGACGGAGACCCGGGTCTTCCCGCCCGCGCGGCTCGTCCCGACGGCGACCCCGGCCGCGCGGAGCCGCGCGCACCTCGAGGACCGCGCGCTGCTCGCCGTCCGCGCGCTCGGCGTGCTCGCGCTCGCGGTGCTCGGCGCCGCGCCCTTCGTCACCTGCTCGCGGCTCGCGCTCGATCGCCCCGGCGGCAGCGCCATCGCGCTCGTCATCGTGATCGACGACTCGATGAGCATGAGGGCGAGCGCCGGCGGAGAGCCCCGCTTCGCGCGGGCCCGGCGGAGCGCCGTCGAGCTCGTGGAGTCGCTCCGGGACGGCGACGTGGTCGGCGTCGTCGCGGCCGGCGCGCCCGCGCGGATGCTCGTCGCCCCGTCGCCCTCGCGGGACGTCGCGGCCCGCGCGCTCGCGGCGATGACGCCGAGCGATCGAGCGACCGATCTCGACGCGGCGCTCACGCTCGCCGGCACGCTCGCCCGCGGCGCCCAGCAGCCCGAGCGGCGCGTCGTGTTGCTGAGCGATCTCGCCGACGGATCCGACAAACCCCTCGACGCGCCCGCGGGCGTCTCCACGTGGACCCCGGACGCCTCGCTCGCCGCCGCGCTGCCCGACTGCGCGGTCGTGCGCGCGCTCCGGCGAGGTCGCGACGTGCGCGCGCGCGTCGCCTGCGGTCGCGCCGAGCACGCGGGAGAGCGACGCGTCGAGGTCGTCGGGCCGTCCGGCGTGCTCGGGTTCGTCACGCTCCGGCGCGAGCGCGCGCAGGATGTTGAAATTGTGATGTCTGACGCGGCGCCCGCCGGCGCGCAGCTGACGGCGCGGTTGACCGGCTCGGACGCCATCCCGGACGACGACGCGGCGCCGGTGATGACGGAGTCCGGCGCCCTCTCGGTGTCCGTCGTGCTCGGCCCGTCGACGGGCGCGAGCGAGCGGCGCGTCTCCGTCGTCGAGGAGGCGCTCGGCGCGCTCGACGAGACGCTCGCCCTCCGCCCCTCGTTCTCGGTGCCGGAGGCGCCGGAGGCGCTCGCGCCGCACGCGGTCGTCGTGCTCGACGATCCACCCGGCCTGCCGCCCGAGGCGCGCGCGGCGCTCCGTGGCTACGTCGAGCGCGGGGGCGTCGCCGTCGCGTTGCTGGGCTCGCGCGCGGGCTCGGCCATCCTCGGCAACACGCTCGAGCCCTTCGTGGAGGGCGCCGTGCGCTGGACGACCTCGGCGCCGAAGGGCTCGGACGAGGCGTCGCTCGCGGGGCTCGGCGCGACGGCCGCGGGGCTGCTCGAGCTCGCGCCGAAGGGGCGCGTCTTGCTCGACGAGCGCGCGACCGCGGACGCGACGGTGCTCGCGCGGTGGGCCGACGGTCGGCCGCTCGTGTTCACGCGGCGCCTCGGGCGGGGGCGCGTGCTCGTGACGACGCTCGGCGCGAGCCTGGACGAGAGCGATCTCGCGCTGCGGCCCGCCTTCCTCGAGATCCTCGGGCGCGCGCTCTCCGAGGGGCGCGCGCGCAAGGGCAACCTCCGCTCGCTGGTCGGCGCGCGCTGGGAGATCGCGCCGTCGGCGCGCGTCGTCGGGCCGAGCGGCCCGCTGCCCGCGAGCGACGACGGCGTGCTCGTCCCGCTCCGGGCCGGCCTCTACGCGGTGCGCGCCGGCGACGAGCTCGAGGCCCGCGTCGCCGAGATCGACGAGCGCGAGGTCGACCTCTCGCCGCGCCCCGCGCCGCCGCGCGCGTCCCACCAGGCGGCCGGCGCGACGACGTCACGGGTCGAGCTGTCGCCGTACGTCGCCTGGGCGCTGCTCGCGCTCCTGGCGCTCGAGGCGGCGGTGCGGCTGCTCACGCGCTCGCCCGCGCCGCGCGCCTCCGCCGCTCCGTGAGCCGCGCGCGCTCTCGGCGTCACGGGATGCAGTCGGTGAGATCGCCCGGTGACGACGCCTGGATGGAGCCTGACGTCGTCGCCACCTCACGGATGGTCGCGCCCTTCGGGCAGAGGTTCGGGGGCTCGCTGCCGGCCGGGTCCACGAAGTCGATCAGCGCCGCGTCCCAGTTGTCGGCGATCTCGACGCTCGTCATGTGCGCCGCGTAGAGCGCCACCTGGAGCCTCACGCGCGACGAGCCGCTCGTCGTGTGGAGGAACTTCGCGCCAAACGCCGAGCCGTGCTCCCCGATGAACTTCCACGGCGCGCTGCTCGTCGAGACGCCGAACACGAACCGGGTGTTGGGCCCCCCGAAGAGCACGTTGTCCTGGAACCTCGCGCCCGCGAAATCGCACGGCGACCCGCCGCAGCGGAACCCCGTCCACGTGTCGACGACGAGGCCCCCGAACGCGTCGTTCCCCGCCGAGAGCACCCGGTTGTCCGCGATCGTCGAGCGCTGCTTGCCGTTCTCCGAGACGAACATGATCAGCGCGACGTCGCTCGGATCGAGCACCTCGTTCGCGAGGACGCGGCTCCGCTCGCAGTGGGCGAAGATCCCGTCGGACCAGAGCGCCTGCGACGCGGGGCGGTTGTCGTTGCTCCAGTTGACGACGAGGTTCTCCTCGACCGTGACGTCGGCCCCGCACTCCGCGCCGTCGACGCTGGAGAGGCGGAGGTTCTGCGGGCCCGCGGGGTTGTCGGAGCGCACCCAGCGCACGAGCGTGGGCTTCGTCCCGGTCGGCGAGGTGCGGACGTTCTCGCCGAGCATGCGCTGGTCGGCCGCCATGAAGTCGCGCCTCCGCCCGTCGATCCAGACGTGCTCCAGCGTCGCGCCCGCGCCGACGAGGACGACGGGGCCGGAGAACGCCGACGCCCGCGCGACGCGCGCGAGCTTCGGATACAGGCGCCGCCCCGCGAGGCCGCTCGCGCCGGCGGTGCGCAGGGTGACGCCGTCCGGGACCGCGAGCGTCTTCGTGACCGACACGAGCGTTCCCTCGGGGAGCTCCACGACGTCGCCGGCCGACGCCGCCGACAGCTTCGCCTGCAGGGCCGCGCCCGTCATCCCGCCCGCGAGCCCGATCGGCGGCGCCTCCGCCTCGAAGTGAAAATTGTGATTCGCCGGATCGCAGACGATCTTCGCGTGGTCGAGGAACGTCTGGGACTGCTCGTACTCGTCCACCAGATCGCACCAGGCCTGCGGCCCGCCCTTCGCGACGACGTCGGACGCGTGCAGCAGGTGCAGCCCGCTCGGATCGTGCAGCAGCACGCCGCGCGCGAGCGCCAGCGTGCGCTCCTGGATCGAGAGCGGCTTCGAGAGAAATTCGCTCGACTTGTAGAAGTCCGCGAGCATGCGCAGCGTGTCGACGCTGCAGCCGTCCTTCTCGAACATCGCCAGGTGGTAGTTCCAGCCGCCCTGGTCCGGGAGGCGCCCGAACGCCTCGACGTAGGTCCGCGCGATCGCCTCGGCCGGGACGTGCGACGTCTTCGCGGCGCCGGTGCTCTTCGCCTTCGCGCAGGTGATGGACGCGCCCCCGCCCGCGCCACCGACGCCGCCTCCGCTCGCCCCTCCGCTCGCCCCTCCGCTCGCGCCGCCACCGCTCCCTCCCGCCGCGCCACCGCTCCCTCCCGCCGCGCCACCGGTGCCTCCCCCGGGGAACCCCGCGGTCGGTACGCCGCCCCCGGCTCCCGTGCCCGAGGCGCCGCCGGAGCCCGCCGCGGGCGCGCCGCCGAGTCCGACGGGCGCGCCGCCGGTCGCCCCCGACACCGCGCTCGACGCCCCTTCGCCCTCGCCCGAGCCGCACGCCAGGACGAGCGCGGTGGCCGCCAAGCTGCACCCGACGAACGCTCTGCGCATTGGGCATGAGTACCAGAGCGCGCGCGACCCGGCGCGCCCGCTCACGCGCCCGCCCGCGCCGCGCGGAGCAGCCGCTCCGTGAACCGCGCGCGCAGGTAGAACCCGAGCGGCACGCTCGCGATGCGCTCCCCGTCGGGCCCGAGCGCGACCGCGCGCTTCGTTCCGTCGGCCGCCTTCGGCCGGAGCTGCAGCGCCTCGCCGACGCGGGCGTCCACCCCCTCGATGCCGCCGATCGCGATGCGGCCGATCAGCTCATCGAAGTCCGCCGCGAGCGTGCGTTCATCCTCGGGGCCGGGGCTCCACAGCGTGGCGCGCCCGATCGTGCGCCGATCGGCGTGCACGATCGGCACCCAGAGGACGCGCGCGAGCTTGCGGCGCACCGCCGACGTCTCCCACTCCATCTCGTCGACGTGCGCGAGCGAGAACGCTGAGACGAAGGTCGACTCCCGCACGCGGCCGTCGGGGCGCACGGGGATGGTCTTCAGCTCGACGCCCAGCTCGACGAAGTCGGGCTCGCTCGACGTCCCCGCGGTCGCGCCGAGCGCGCGCTCGAGCAGCTCGCCGACCTTGCCCTTCGTGCGCACCGCCGGGCCGCCGACCGTGCGCCCGAGGCGCGCCGCGAGCGCCTCGACGTCGAGGCCCTCGAGCGCGGCCGCGCGCGCGCGCAGCTCCGCCGTGTCGCGCGGCGGATCAGCCGAGCGCGCCATCTCGCACCGAGAGATCGAGCCTGTCGGAGAAGCGCGCCGTGTCGATGAGCTCCGGGCGCGTCGTCGTGATCAGCAGCTGGCCCTGTCGCTCGGCGAGCACCTCGAACAGCGCCGCCGTGCGCGCCTGATCGAGCTCGCTCGAGACGTCGTCCAGCAAGAACACCGGCAGCGCCGCCGCGGCCTCCGCGACCAGATCGAGCTCGCCGAGCTTCAGCGCGATCGTGAGCGCGCGGTGCTGCCCCTGCGAGGCGACGGCGCGCGCGGGGTGCCCGTCCAGCGAGAGCGCGACGTCGTCCCGGTGCGGGCCGAAGCCGGCCGAGCCTCGCGCGTGATCGCGCCCCCGCCGCAGAGAGAGCTCCGTCGCGAAGCGCGCCGCGTCGTCGACACCACCGGGCGCGTACTCGGCCCCGAGCGCGAGGCCGCGCGGGGCGATCCGCTCGAACCACCGGCGCGTGACCTCCGCGAGCGCCTGGGCCGTGCGTCGCCGCGCCACGGTGAGGCGCGCGCCGTGCGTCGCCGCGAGCGCCTCGAACGCGTCGAGCTCGCGCGCGGTCGGCCCGCGCTCGTCGAGCGCTCGCTTGCGCTGGCGCATCGCGTCCTCGTACCGCTCGCGATCGTCGGCGGACACCGGATCGAAGAACAGCGCGACGCGGTCGAGCAGCGTGCGCCGGCCCGCCGCGGCGCCCTGCGAGAGCTCGAGCTCCCCCGCGTGAAAGCACACGACGGGCGAGCGCGTCGCGAACGCCGCGAGGCTCCGCGGGCGCTTGCCCTCCGCGCGCACCGCGCGCCGCCCTCCCTCGATCACGACCTCCTGCACACAGGAGAGGCCGTCCCGCGTGAAGGTGGCGGTGACCTCGCCCCGCTCGCAGCCGTGGCGCGGGAGCTCTCCGAGCTTCGACGTGCGGAAGCTCCGCGACGTCGCCGCGAGGTACGCGGCCTCGAGCAGGCTGGTCTTGCCGTGCCCGTTCGGGCCCGAGATCACCGTCACGCGCGGCGACGGGCGCAGGGTGGTCCGCGCGAGGTTGCGGAGATCGGTGACCGCGAGCTCGCAGAGGACGAGCGGGCGCACGCCGCTCAGATGCGCATCGGCATCACGACGGCGAGGTAGTCGCGGCCGTCGTCGTCGCCGGCCGGGCGCACGACCGCGGGATCGAGCTCGCCGGAGAGGCCGAGCGTGATCTCGTCGACGCCGTCGAGCGCGGCGAGCACGTCGAGGAAGTACTTCGCGTTGAAGCCGATCGTCAGATCGGCGCCCGCGTAGTCGATCGGCACCTCGTCCATGCCGTCGCCGCTCTCGGGGCTCTCGCTCGTCAGGCGCAGCGTGCCGGCCGTCAGCGCGAGCTTGATGCCGCCGGTGCGGTCGCTCGCGGCGAGGTTCATCGCCTTCAGCGCGTCGGCGAAGGCCGCGCGGGGGATGCGGGCCGTGCGCGCGCTCGCGGCGGGGATGACCTTGTCGTACGCGGGGAACTGCGCGTCGATGAGCTTCACGCCGAACAACCCGCCGGCCACCTCGAAGAACGCGGACGAGCCGGACGGGATGAGCGTGATCGTCCCCGCGCCGTCGCCCTTCGCCTCGTCGGCGAGCCGGCGCAGCTCGAGCACGGCCTTCAGCGGCACGAGCAGGCTCGCCTGGGTCGCGCTCTCGTGCGGCGCCTCGATCTTTGAGAGCCGGTGGCCGTCGGTCGTCACCATCCGCAGCCGGGACGTCGTCCACTCGAGCAGCGCGCTGTTCAGGTTCGGCCGGGTGTCGTCGGGCGAGATGCTGAACTGCGTGCGCGTGATGAACGTCGAGAGCATCGTCGCGGGCAGCACGAGCCGCGGCGCGTCGGCGTCGGGCTGCGGCAAGGTCGGGAACTCCGACCCCGGCACGCCGTGCAGCCGGTACTGTCGGGCCGCTCCCTGCGAGCGGATCTCGAGCTGCGTCGCGTTCTCGCTGAAGAGGCGCACGGGCCCCTCGACGAGGTGCTTGATGCGCTCGTGCAGGTCTCGGGCAGGCACCGCGATGGCGCCGGATCGCTTGATCTCGGCGGGCGCCTCGCCGCTGACGGAGAGGTACAGATCGGTCGCCCGGACCGACAGCACCGGACCGCGCGCGTCGAGCAGGACGTTCGACAGCACCGGCATCGTGCTCTTCTTGTCGGCGACGGCCTGCGCCCTGCCGACCAGGCGGAGCAGGTCTTTCTTGGCGACGGTGAGGTCCATGGCGCGCTACCGGACCTCATACAGTCTCTCCGGAAGAGGAAGAATTGAAATTTCGTCGTGGTCGTAGGGCCTGTGGAGATCGGGGATATCTCTCCAATCGCCTGAAATCATGGGAAATTCTTTCGTTCGAGGTGGGGACATCGGGAGCGGGCGCGCGGGGGGTCTCCTGGGGACGACCCAGGCACGTTCGGGCCGTCCCCGCCTCGTCGACAACGAACCCCCATGATCTTCCACAGGTTCCCCCCGGCCGGGCGCCTGCGGTGGACCCGACCCGTGCTAGACGGGGCAGGTCGGCGCTCGTAGCTCAGCTGGATAGAGCGGGAGATTTCTAATCTCCTGGTCGCAGGTTCGAGTCCTGCCGGGCGCGCGAAGCCTCTGCCGCGTCGAGCGCGCGCGCCCGCGCGTACGCGCCCACGTACACCCGCTCGCGCCCGAGCCCGCCGCCCCGCAGCGCGCGCGAGGCCACGCGCACCGCGCCGTCCACGCGCTCGCCGAGCCCCTCCAGCGCCTCCACGATCTGCCAGAGGTCCGCGCCGTCGTGGGCCATTCGCGCGGCGACGTGCCGCCGGCCGAGCTCGGCGCGCCGCTCGCGGTCGAGCAGCCCCGCGCGCAGCTCGGCGACCAGCGCGCGCCCCTCCTCGAGATCGGCGTCGCCCGCCGGGCGCATCGGCGCGCCCGCGGCGCGGCGGCGCAGCGACGGCAGCACGTGGCCCTCGATCTCGTGCACCGCGACGCGCAGGGCCTGCCGCTCGGTGTGGAGGCGCCGCCCTGCGATCTGCACGACGCCGTCGCCCGTCGCGGCGAGCGCCGCCAGATCCTCGCGCACGACCACGCGGACCGGCAGGCGCAACGAGCCGATCGCGCGACGGAGCACGCTGAGCAGCGAGTGAGCGTCGTCGCGGTCGTCGCTGACGACGCGTCGCTCGCCGTCGTCGCTCGCGGACAGCCGCGACCAGCGCGTCGCGCGCGCGTCGTCCTCGGGCGTCGACCCGAACCTCCGCGCCGCGAGCGCCGGCAGGCGCGGCGTGTCGATGGCGCGCGCGATCTCCAGCTCGAGCTGCGCCTCGGCGATCCGCGCGGCGAGCTCCGGGTCGTCGCGGCCCGCGGGGTCGCCGAGCGCGAGGTCGAGCGCGCGCGCGATCTCGTCGAGCCCGTCCGCCGCGCGGTAGCGAAACCGGGGCGACCCGCGCGCCCGCCCGCGCGCCGCCGCGGTGAGCCGCGCCACCTCGGCTGCGTAGCCCACGGGCGTCGCGCGCCCGACCAGCGCGATCCGCTCCGCCGCCGCCTCCACCCGCCGCGCGATCCGCGCGCGCGCGTCGTCGAGCGGCGCCGGGGCCGCCGTCACAGCAGGTTCGCCGCCAGCTCGGCGAGATCCGAGCGCTCGCCCTTCGACAGCACGACGTGCCCCGCGATCGCCTGCCCCTTGAACCTGTGGGCGGCCACCGTCAGGCCGTTGGTCGCGCTGTCGACGTAAGGATTGTCGATCTGAAACGGATCGCCGGTGAGCACGATCTTCGTGCCCTCGCCGCAGCGGGTGATGATGGTCTTCACCTCGTGCGGGGTGAGGTTCTGGGCCTCGTCGATGATGAGGTACTGGTGCGGCAGCGATCGGCCGCGGATGTAGGTCAGCGGCTCGATGTGCACGGTGCCGTTGTCGAGCAGCTCCATGAAGCTGCGGCCGCCCTCGCGCTTCTTCTCCGTCTTGTCCTTCGCGCCGTAGAGGAACTCGAGGTTGTCGAAGATGGGCTGCATCCACGGGTTGAGCTTCTCGTCGATGTCGCCGGGCAGGTAGCCGACGTCGCGCCCGAGCGGGATGATGGGGCGCGAGACGAGCATGCGCGTGTACACCTCGTCGTCGACGGTGCGGCGCAGACCCGCGGCGATCGCGAGCAGCGTCTTGCCGGTGCCCGCCTTGCCGAGCACCGTCACGAGCCTCACCGAGTTGTCGAGCAGCAGCTCGAGCGCGAACGTCTGCTCCCGGTTGCGCGGGCGCAGGCCCATCACGCCCGCGGGCGGCACGCGGAGCGGCAGGATGAGCTGGCGATCGCCGTGGAACCGCCCGAGCGCCGTGTGCGTCGGCGAGCTCTCGTCACGCAACAGGACACACACGTTGGCCGACAGCTCGACGCCCTTCGGCGGGGGCAGCTGCCCGTCGTGGAAGAACCTGTCGACGATCTCCGGCGCGACGGGCACCTCGATGATCCCGTGGTCGACCTCGTCGGGCTCGACGCGCTGGTTCTCGTAGTTCTCGCTCGCGACGCCCACCGCGTCCGCGCGGATGCGCAGGTTGGTGTCCATCGTGACGAACACGGTCGGGCGGTCGCGCGCCGCGCGCATCTCGAGGATGGCCGTCTGCAGGATGGCCTGGTCCTGCGCGGTCTTGTCGAGCGCGCTCGCGAGCTCCGGGCGGTCCTTCGGGACGGCGACGCGCAGCGTGCCGCCGCCCGGCAGCCCGACGCCCTTCGCGAGCGAGCCGCCCTTCGCGCGGAGCTCGTCGAGGAACCTGCACACGGTGCGCGCGTTGCGCCCGCGCTCCGTGCCCTCGCGCTTGAACTGGTCGACCTCCTCGATGACGAAGATCGGGAGGATGACGTCGTTGTCCTCGAACTGGTAGATGGCGTGCGGGTCGTAGAGGATGACGTTCGTGTCGAGGACGTAGTTCTTCTTCATGCGCGGAGGGAGCCTCGCACGACTGCGCGGCGGGGCGCGAGGGTCGGCGAGGCGCGGTCCGTCGGCGCCGGTCGCGGGCGGGCGGCGGGCGCGAGCGCGCGAACATCCGCCACTTTCTCGCCGCCTCGTCGGCGCGTGTGCGATCCTCCGCTCCCACCGCATGGGCTCCCTCTCCTCGCAGATCGTCGCGCGCGAGATCGCCTCGATGAAGGAGGTCGAGGAGGCCCTCGCCCGGCAGGTGCTCTACGGCGCGGACCTCGTCACGAACCTGCTCGAGGTCATCGGCCCAGGGCAAGAGGCCGCGCTCGGGTACGTCCTCGCCGAGCACTACGGCCTGCGCCCGTGGCCGTCGGGCCCGCTGCCTCAGGCCGCGCCGGAGCTGTGCGCGAAGGTGCCGACCGAGCTCGCGACGCGGCACGTGTTCGCGGTGATCGGGGCCGACGCGGGCAGGGTGCTCGTCGCGACGCTCGAGCCGCTGCCGGACGACGTGAAGGCCGCGCTCGAGGAGGCGACGGCGGCCGAGATCGTCGAGCACGCCGTCCCGTCGATCCGCATCCGCCAGGCGCTCGCGCGCGACCACGCCGCGCCGCTCGAGCGGCGCTTCACCCGGCTGCTCGCGCGGCTCGACTCGCGCCCGGACCCCGCGCCGAGCACGGTGCCGCCGCCGGCCGAGGGCGCGCCGGTGGTCGACGTGCCGAGGTTCCCGCGGGCGTTCACGACCGAGCTCGCGGCCGTCACCGCGGCCCTCCCGCGCCCGCCGTCCGCGCCGCCGCCGGCGCGCCTCTTGCGCTGGGTGCGCTCGGCGCGGCCCGCGCTCGCGAAGGGCACGCGCCGCCGCGGTCCGTTCACCGCCGGCGACGCCGAGGAGGCCTTCGACGCCGCGACGTCGCCCGAGGACGTGCTGTCGACCGTGTTCGATTTCACGCGCCAGTTCTTCGCGTTCACCGCGCTGTTCGTCGTGCACGGCGACCTCGCCGAGGGCCGCGACGCGTGGGGCCCGGGCGCGACGCGCGAGGAGGTCGCGGGCGTCGGCGTCCCGCTCGATCTGCAGAGCTGCCTGTCGCTCGCGCGCAACCGCGGGAACGCCCTCGCGCTCACGCTCGATCCGCACGGCCTCGACGCGGCGATCGCCAAGGACCTGCGGCGCCCGGTCACGGCGTCGGTCGTCGTCTTGCCGCTCACGGTGAGGTCCCGGACGGTGGCGCTCCTGTGGGGCGATGACGGGACGACCGATCTCGAGCTCGCCGACGTCGGCGACGCGTGGGCGATCGTCTCGCTCGGCGCGCAGGCGCTCGGCCGCATCGCGCGCGCCCGCCGGCGCCAGGCGCAGCAGGGAGCTTCGCCCCAGGCGCCGCCCGCGACCCGCCGCCAGACCCTCTCGGGCTTCGCCGTCCCGCACGCGCCCGCGCCGGCCGACAACCCGCGGGAGCGACAGGCCGAGGCGCTCGCGCGCGCCCTCGCCGCAGAGCCGTCGAAGCTCGAGTCGGCCCCGCCGCCTTCGGGTGATCTCCCGCCGCGCCGCACGACCGAGGCGTTCGCCGCGCGGCCCGCGACCGTCCCTCCGCCCGCGCCCGCGCCGCAGGTCGACTCCGCGCCGACGGCGGGCGACGACACGCACGCGCCCGAGGCTCCCCCCGCCGTGATCCCCGAGGCGCCGCCGTCCGATCCCGCGCCCCCCGCGTCGGACGGATCGCCGATCATCGAGACGACCGAGGCCGTCGAGGACGATCTCTTGCGCGCGGCCCTCGAGGATCTGGAGCCGCCGAGCGCGCGCGTCGACGAGGACAGCTCGTCGAGGTCGCGCGTCTCGTACCAGGCGCCCGCCGCGCCGCCCACGATGCGCGCGCCCGTGAGCTCGCTGCCGTCGGTGATCGTCGCGCTCGGCTCGCGAGAAGAGGAGGCGGTCGAGCGCCTGCTCTCGTCGCCCACGGACGACTCGGCCCTCAGCGACGTGCTCCGGCTCGGCGTGACGGCGATCCCGTCGCTCCTCGCGCGGCTGCCTGGGCCGCTCTCCGCGTCTCGGGCCGATCTGATGACAGGCAAGGCGCGCGCGAGCGCCGCGTCGCCCATCCTGCAGGCGCTGGTCGCGATGCGCCGAGGCGCGCTGCCGTTCCTCGTCGTGCAGAGCGCGAACGTCGACGCGGGCACGCGGTTCTACGCGACGGTCGCGCTCGGCGAGCTGCCCTACCCGGAGACGGCGACCGCGCTGCTCGCGCGCCTGTTCGACCCGGACGACGACGTGCGGCGCGCGGCGACGACCGCGTGCCGGGCGCTGCGGGGCTCTGCTGACACCTTCCAGCTCGTCACGAAGGGCCTGATGAAGACGCTCGAGAGCAACCTCGAGCGCGCGCAGCGCCGCGCCCAGGCGGCCGACGCGCTCGGCGCCATCGCGGCCCCCGACGCGGCCTTGGCGCTCATCGCGATGCTCGCGCACAGCGAGGCGCGCGTCGTCGCGGCGTGCCTCGACGCCCTGCGCCGGCTGACATGTCAGGATTTCGGCGACGACCAGGCGGCGTGGCAGGTGTGGTGGAGGCGCCACGGCGCCGAGGATCGCGCGCTCTGGCTGATCGACTCGCTCACGCACCGGTCGCCCGAGCTGCGGGAGCGCGCGGCGCTCGAGCTCGCGCCGCTCGTGCCGTTCGAGCTCGACGCGCTCTCCTCGCTCGGCGAGGCGGCGCGCGCGAGCGTCCAGGCCAAGGTTCGAGCACACTGGGAGGCGCACCGAGGTGGTGAGCCACGCGCCCACCGGAGCACGTCATGAGCGAAGACAAACCAAAGAGGTCGCTGAAGGAGATCGCGGAGGCGTCGAAGAGGCGCGCCGAGCAAGAGGGGCCGTCGTCGCGTGACAGCCTCCCGCCCGCGTCACGCCCGCCTGGCAGCGTGCCCGCGCCGCCGGTGTCGCGCCCGCCCGCGAGCGTCCCGCCGCCGGTCAGCTCGAGCGCCGTCGATCTGTCGGCGATCGCGCGCGCGTCGGCGCCTCCTCCGGCCTCCGCGCCGCCCGTCGAGCCCGAGCCCTCGTCGACGAAGAGCGCCGCCATCCCGCCGACGAAGCCGAGCGGCCCGGCGCCAGCGACCCCCGCCCCGGAGCAGAAGAAGGGCGGAGGCGTGTGGATCGCGGCCGGGCTCGCGGCGGTCGCGGCGTTCGCCGTCGTGACGCTGCGCAACCGCCCGCCGCCGCCGCCTCAACCTGCCGCGCCCGCGGCGAAGCAGGAGATCGTCCCAGCGCCGTCCGCGTCGGTCGCCGCGCCCGCGGCGCCCACGAAGGATCCGTCGACGGTCGACGTCGACGGGCTCACGGCGACGCCGTCCGCGTCGGTCGCCTTGCGCCCGCTCGTGTCGGGCGCGCCGAGGCACGACAAGGACGACAAGCCGGCGACGAGCGCGGAGGCGCCCGCCGATCCCGCGCCCGCCCCGAGCGCGGCCGCGCCCGTGCCGACGGGCAGCGTCGGCGCGCTCGTCGACGAGATGAAGAAATCGGTCGGCGCGAAGGACGACGCCCCCGCCGCGAAGGACGACGCGAAGGAGGGCCCCGCCGCGCAGCAGCAGAAGCCCTCTGCGGGCGCGGTGCAGGGCGCCATCGGCGCGGTCCGCGGCGCCGCGAAGGCGTGCGTCGAGGACATCGAGGGCGTCACGCGCGTCTCGGTCGTCTTCCAGTCCGACGGCTCGGTGCGCTCGGTGCAGGTGAGCGGCGTCGCCGGCGGCAAGCCCGCGGAGGCGTGCATCAAGGCGGCGGTCATGCGCGCGAAGGTCGCGCCGTTCACCGACGCGACCTACTCCGCGAGCTTCACGATCCGATCGTCCGGCTGAGCGCGCGTCGGGCGCCGCTTTCGAGTACAGACGCGCCGGTGTCCCGCCGCCTGTTGCACGACGAGCAGCTGACGCTCATGCGCACCGAGCATCGCCTCGTCACGGCGATGTACGAGCACCCGGGCGCGCTCGACCGCCCGACCGAGCACGCGCTGCGCTACGCGCTGTCGCTCGCGCAGCTGGGGACGTTCCAGCCCGGGGCGGCCGCCGTCGGCAAGCGCGTCTCGCGACCGGACGTCTCGGTGCGCCATCCGGAGCTCGAGCGGTTTCGCCAGCTGGTGCTCGACCACCTCGCGCCCCAGGTGCTCCACACGCGCGACGCCGAGCGCCGGCTGCTCGGCGCCGCCTCGTCGCTCGGCCGCGTGCGCCGCGCCATCGTGGAGACCCGGGCGCGCGTGCTCGAGGTGCACGCCAACGATTTCTCGAGCGAGGAGCTCGACCGCGAGCTCGGCCAGAAGACCCTCGTCAGCGTCGCGGGCGGCGGCGGCGGCGCCGGCTACGTGTACATCGGCGCGTGGGAGGTGCTGCAGAACGCGGGGCACGTCCCCGCGTACGTGCTGGGCTCGTCGATCGGCGCCGTGCTCGGCCTCTTCCGCGCGCGGAGTCGGGCGGGCGACTTCGAGGAGTACATGTCGTTCGCGAAGACGGTGAGGTTCGACGACGTCTTGCGCGTCGTCAGCTTCCGCGCGCGCTACGGCCTGCCGGGCGTGCTGCGGCTGTTCCTGCACGCGGGCATCGGCTCGCAGTTCCAGCACCCGGACGGCCGCGACCTGCGGCTCGACGACCTCGAGATCCCGTTCGAGAGCGTCGTCGCCGGGGTGCGCCGCGGCGCGCTCGGCGAGTCGCCGGATCAGTACGCGCGCTCGCACCACCTCCCGGAGGACCGCCGCCCCTCGGCGCTCGCGCTGCGCGCGCAGCTCGCCTCCCAGCTCGTGAAGATGGTGGGGTTCTTCAACCCGATGATGGTGCGCGAGATCGTCATCGGCGGCGACGCGCTCACGCGCCAGTTCGACTGCGTGGACGCGGCGGGCTTCAGCGCGGCCATCCCCGGCATCCTCCACTACGACGTCGCCCGCAGCGACCGCCACATGCACGAGGTGCTCGACGCGCTGCTCGATCGCGAGGACGTGGTCGCGCTCGTCGACGGCGGCGTCGCCAACAACGTCCCCGCCAACACCGCGTTTCGCCGGGTGCAGGAGGGCGTCATCGGCACGCGCAACTGCTACTACCTCTGCTTCGACTCGCTGCACCCGCAGACGACCCTCGGGCACGTCTGGCTGCAGCCGGTCGAGCGGGTCGTCGCGCTGCAGGTCGCGCTGAACGAGCGCTACATGAGCCACCACATCAAATTCTCGCCGACGCTGTCACCCGTTCACTTGTTGCCCAACCCGAGGGAGCTCGACCGCGCCGTCACGTGGGGGCGCGCGCAGATGGCCCGCGAGCTGCCGCTGATGCAGAAGTTCTTCGAGCGGGTCGAGCTTCGCCCGTGACGACACGTCGCGCGCCGCGCCGCGCGTGAGCCCGTGTTGCGGCCGCGCCGCGCGTGCTATGCCGTCGCGCCCATGCGCCGCCCGCTCTCGCTCGCCCTGGTCGCGCTCGCGCTGTCGGCGTGCGGCGGCTCGTCGAGCGAGACGCCGTTTCCGCAGAGCGTCGCCGACATGACGAGCGATCCGGTGCTGCGCCGGCCCCGCCCTGAGCCGAGCGGCGCGCCGTCGCCCAGCCCGCGCCGCGGCGTGCGCCGGCCCGGCGGGCCGTGAGCGACGACGATCGCCGCGACGGGCACGCGTCGCCGTACCCGCTCTCGCGCCTCGCGCCGCCGTTCGCGCTCGTCGACGTCGCGCGCGAGATCGAGCAGGCCGACTCGATGCTCGGCGCGGTCGTGTCGGCCGAGCTGACGCTGCTCGCCGAGCAGATCCGCGAGCTGCAGGCCCGCGCGGCGTCGGCGCTCGAGCGCGCCCGTCGCGACGCCGAGCTGCACCGGGTCGAGTGCAGGTTCAAGAAGCTGCCAGGCAAGCGGTACCACCTGTACGAGCGGCCCGACGGCGCGCGCTATTTCTCGCAGCTCTCGCCCGACGACTGGCGCGGCGCGCCGCCCCACGCGTTCGTCGCGACGTACCGCCTCGAGGCCGATCTCTCGTTCACCGACGCCCGCGCCGAGCGGTCGCGCGTCGACCCCGCCGAGCTCGCCCGCCGCGTCCTCGGCCCAGATCGACGTTGAACGACCGCGCCCGCCGGGTCAGGATGGCGCGACCATGAACCGTCCCGTCTTCGCCAGCCTGATCTTCGCCCTCTCCGCCACCACGGTGTTCGTCGCGTGCAGCAGCCGCTCCGACGATCCGGCCGATCCGGGCGGCTCCTCCGCCGCGGGCACGTCGTCGGGCGGGAGCGCCGCCGGAGGCAAGGCCTCCGCGGGCACGTCGTCGGGCGGCACGTCGTCGGGCGGCACGTCGTCGGGCGGCACGTCGTCGGGCGGCACGTCCGGCGGCGGCGAGAACACCGCGGCGCTCTGCGCCGACATGCTCGACAACGACGGCGACAAGTTCATCGACTGCGAGGACAAGGACTGCTGCGCGCTCGTCGACTGCAAGGTGACGGCGCCGACGTCGTACTGCGGCAAGGGCGGCGGCACGGGCGGCAGCGGCGGGTCGACCAGCGCGACCGGCGAGAACACCGCGGCGCTCTGCGCGAACGGCACCGACGACGACGGCGACAAGTACGCCGACTGCGAGGACAAGGAGTGCTGCAAGCTCGTCGACTGCGCGACGAGCGCGCCGACGTCGTACTGCGGCAAGCAGGCGCTGAACGCCGAGAACACCGTCGCGAAGTGCACCGACGGCACCGACAACGACGGTAACAAGTACGTCGACTGCGAGGACAACGGCTGCTGCGACGTGGTCGACTGCAAGACGACGGCGCCGACGTCGTACTGCGGCAAGAAGGGCACCGGCTCCGGCGGCAGCGGCGGGTCGACCAGCGCGACCGGCGAGAACACCGCGGCGCTCTGCGCGAACGGCACCGACGACGACGGCGACAAGTACGTCGACTGCGAGGACAAGGAGTGCTGCAAGCTCGTCGACTGCGCGACGAGCGCGCCGACGTCGTACTGCGGCAAGCTGGCCCTCAACGGCGAGAACACCGTCGCGAAGTGCACGGACGGCGTCGACAACGACATGGACAAGTACGCCGACTGCGAGGACGGCAACTGCTGCGACGTGGTCGACTGCAAGACCACCGCGCCGGACTCGTACTGCGGCAAGAAGGGCACCGGCGGCGCGGGCGGATCGGGCGCGGGCGGATCGGGCGCGGGCGGGTCGAGCGCGGGCGGATCGAGCGCGGGCGGGTCGAGCGCCGGCGGATCGAGCGCGGGCGGCAGCGGCGGCGCGGGCGGCTGAGCGCCTCGCTGGTGCGGGGCGGCGCCGACCGTCGCCCCCTCGGCGCAAGATGGAGCAGAACCCACTGACGACGGATCCGGGCGCCGACCTCGCGGAGCCCGCGCCCTCGAAGACCCGGCGCACGCTCGCGGCGCTGCGCCGCCCGCTGGTGTTCACGTTCTTCGTGGCGCTCGCGGTGCACACGCCGTTCACGCCGCTGTTCCCGCTCTTGCGGGTGCTGCAGCGCGCGGCCCTCCTCCGCGAGGACAAGCGCGACTGGGACTACAAGGACGAGGCGCCGCAAGATCTCTCGGTCCCGATCGAGCTCGTGCAGCTCCCCCCGAAGCCCTCCCCGGCCGGCGAGCAGGCGGTCGCGCTGCCCGTCGACAGGCCTGCCGACAAACCTGTCGACAAGGCGGCGCCGACGCCCCGCGAGCCGCACGAGAAGTCCGAGGTGAAGCTCGGCGCAGGCAAGAGCGCCGAACCGGAGGCGAAGGCGGAGGGAGACAAGGCCGACCCCGCGGGCGACGAGAAGAAGAAGCAGGCCACCGAGGAGAAGCGGCGCAAGGACGACGCGCGCGACAAGAAGGACGAAATAGGCCTGAAGGGCGCGAACGCGAAGCTCGCCGGCAAGCCGAACGTGTCGCTCGCGCTGTGGTTCGAGCCCATCCGCAAGCACGAGCTCGCGAAGGTGGCCGACAAGCTGTTCGCGTGCGCGCCCGAGTGGAAGCCCTTCCTCGCGGAGGGGGTCTCGCCGCTCTCCGATCTCGAGGGCGTCCTCGTCGTCGGGCCGAAGCTCTCCGATCCGGCGAAGATGACGGCCGCGGTGCAGCACAGGCTCGACGCCGCGCGGATGAGGTCGATCGCGGAGGCGCTCGTCCAGAAGAGCGGCGCGCACGGCGGCTGGCTGGAGCCCGAGGTCGCGCGCGTGCTCTTGCTGCGGCGCGAACGCGCGATGTTCGCCCACCCGACCGACATGATCTTCGTGACCCCGAAGGACTCGTACAAGGCGATCCACGCGTCGGCCCAGCCGATGTCGCTCCCGCCGTCGGGGGGGCGCGCGCTCGCCGTCCAGCTGCAGAGGCCGTCCCAGCCGCTGAAGAAGCTCGGGCTGCGGCTGCCGGGGCGCCTCTCGGAGCTGCGCGTCGACGTCTTCGCCAACGCCGACGGATCGGCCGACATGCAGCTCGATTTCGAGGACGTCGGCGAGGCCGAGGCGCGCGCCGACGCGCCGCTCGTGACGGCGACGGTGCAGAGCCTGTTCGCGGATCTGTCGAGCGTCACGCGCGCCGTCGACGCGCTCGTCGACGACGGCGGCAACGACGCGACGCTGAAGCTGCCCGAGGTGACGTTCGACGCGGTCGACAAGCGCCTCACGGCGACCGCGCACTTCGACCCTCGTCAGACGAGCAAGATGCTGGGCCTGCTCGGGCGCGTCGTGTGCCCGAAGCCGAAGGCGAAGACACCGAAGCCCTGACCGTCGGCTAGGCTGCGCGCCGGATGCTCCTCGCGATCGACGTCAGCAACACGACCATCAAGACCGGGGTCTTCGACGGCGACAGGCTGGTGGCGCACCACCGGCTCGCGAGCGACCGCGCGCGCACCGCGGACGAGTACGGCCTGACGCTCACGGGGCTCGTCGCCGAGAGCGGGGTCTCGCGGGACGCGGTGCGCGGGGTCAGCCTGTCGTGCGTGGTGCCGCAGCTGCGCGCGGTGTTCGTCGACGTCGCGCGGCGCTATTTTCGCCAGGATCCGCTCGTCATCGGGCCCGACTCACGCCTCGGCGTCGCGCTGGACGTCGACCACCCGCGCGAGGTCGGCGCCGACCGCATCGTCAACGCGCACGCGACGTACGCGAGGGTCGGCGGGCCCGCGATCGCGATCGCGTTCGGCACGGCGACGGTGTTCGACTGCGTCACCGGCGACGGGCGCTACGTGGGCGGCGCGATCGCGCCGGGGATGGTCACGTCCCTCGAGTCGCTCGCGCAGCGCGCGGCGCAGCTGTTCCAGATCGAGCTGGTCGCGCCCCCGCGGGCGATCGGGACGAGCACGGTGACGACGATGCAGTCGGGCCTCGTGTACGGCTTCGCGGGGCTCGTCGAGGGGCTCGTCGCGCGGCTGTCGGCGGAGCTCGGCGGGACGCCGCGGGTGATCGCGACGGGCGGGCTCGCCGAGATCGTCGCGCCCGTGACCCGCGCGATCCACACTGTCGAGCCGCACCTCACGCTGGAGGGGCTGCGGCTGCTCCACGAGCTCCACCACGCGTGACCGCGCGGATCAGTCTTCGCCGATCGCGATCGGGCGCGCGGTGTCGCGGCTCCAGTCGCTCCACGAGCCCTCGTACAGCTCGCCCTCGACCCCGACGCGCGCGAGCGCGAACAGCGTGTGGCACGCGGTCACCCCCGAGCCGCAGTAGACGATGACGCGCGCGCCCGGCTTCACACCGAGCGCGGCGTAGCGAGCGCGCAGCTCGTCGTCGCCGAGGAACACCCCGCCGGGTGCGGCGAGGTTCCCTGTGTACGGCGCCGAGCGCGCGCCGGGGATGTGGCCGGCGCGCGGATCGACCGGCTCGATCTCCCCCGTGAACCGCGCGTGGGCGCGCGCGTCGAGCAGCACGGCCTCGCCCGGCGCGAGGGCCGCGATCTCGTCGGCCGTGACCACGCGGCGGCCGCGCCCCTGACGCACGAGCGCGGTCGCGACCGACAGCTGCACAGGCTCGGTGTCGCTCGGCCCGCCCGCGGCGAGGTACGCCTGCCACCCGCCGTCGAGCAGCGACACCCGACCCTGGTGGCCGTGGTGCTCGAGGAGCCACCAGAGGCGGGCCGCGCGCGAGCCGCCGTCGTCGTCGTACGCGACGACGTGCGTGCGATCGTCGATGCCCGCGCGCGCCCGCACCGCGGCGAAGAGCTCCGGCGGCGGCAGCGGGTGGCGACCGGGCCCCCAGCCCTTCGGGCCCGCGAGCTCGCCGTCGACGTCGAGGAACACCGCGCCCGGCACGTGCCCTGCCAGGTACGCGTCGCGGCCTCGCCGGCCGTCCAGGTACCACCGCACGTCGACGACGCGCACGCCCGGGTCTCGATGGTGACGCACCAACCACGCTGCGGAGACGAGCTCGGAGGCCATGACGATGGCGCAACCTCGCAGCCCAGCGGCCCGCGCGCAACCCGCCGGGGCGCGAAACTTGGCCGCGCCGCCGCGCGGCATCTATCGACGGCTCGACATGGTGAACGCGAGACCGCACGACGAGCTCTCCGCCGTCTGTCGCCGCGCCGAGGCGCACGCCGCGCGGCGCAAGGAGGTGCTGTCGACGGCGCACCTCCTGGTCGCGCTCGTGGCCGAGGAGACGCGCGTCGCGGGCGTGCTCGCGGCGCAGCGGGCCCACGCCTCCGCGCTCGAGGTCGCGCTGCCGGGCGCGCTCGGCGACGCGGGCGACGCGGCGAGCGCGGCGGTGAGATCGGCGCGCGAGCTGTCGGCGCGCACGCGCTCGGAGCACGCGACCGCGGCGCACCTGCTCGTCGTGCTCGTCGGCGATCGCCAGCTCGCGGCGTACAAGCTGCTCGCGCGGATCGGCGTCGACATCGGCCGCGTGCGGATGGAGGCGATGCAGCTCGCGACCGGGCTCGCGCCTCGCCGGATCGTCGCCGCGCCGCCGTCGGTGGACGCGCGCCCGCGGCCTGCGTCCACGTCGAAGCGCGCAGAGCCGGCGCGCGCGGTGTCCGTCGTCCCGCCCACGCGACGCCGAGAGGCCGAGGCGCGGCCGACGGCGCAGCTCTCGCTCGCCGACGCGACGCCGGTCCCGGTCGTCCCGAGGGTGCAAGCGCGCCCCGCCGCGCCCGCGCGCGCCCGCGGCCCCGAGGGGTCGGCCGAGAGGTTCGCGCTCGATCCCAAGGTGGTCCCGACGCTCTGTGCGATCGGAAAGAACCTCACGCTCGCCGCGGCGGCGGAGGCCGAGTCGCCGGTCATCGGGCGCGAGGCCGAGATCGAGCGCGCGCTCGACGTGCTCGCGAAGCGCGCCGCCAACAACCCCGTGCTCGTCGGCGCGCCGGGCGTCGGCAAGAGCGCGGTCGTCGCGGGCCTCGCGTTCGCGGCGTCGCGCTCGCAGGCGGGCTCCGCGGACGACCGCGTGCTCGTCGAGCTGTCGCTGCCGGAGCTGCTCGCGAGCGGGCAGGGGCGCGGCGCGCTCGGGGAGCGGTTCGCGGCCATCCTGCGCGAGCTCGCGGCGTCGAAGGGCCGCGTCGCGCTCGTGCTCGAGGATCTGCCGCAGCTCTTCGTCGGCGCCGCGGAGGACGAGCTCGGCGCCGACGTCCGCCTCGCCCTCGCGAAGGGCGAGCTCCCGTGCATCGGGACGGCGACGCCCGACGACTACCGCCGCGCCATCGAGTCGGATCCGGCGCTCGCGCGGCGCTTCTCGCCGATCCTGGTCGAGGAGCCGTCGCCCGGCGAGGCGCGCGAGATCCTCGCCCGCGCGGTGCTGCCGCTCGCGAAGCACCACCGCGTGACCTTCCCGGGTGAGGTGCTCGACGCGTCGGTCGAGTGGACCTCGCGCTACCTGACGGGCCGCGCGCTGCCCGACAAGGCGCTCTCGGTGCTCGATCTCGCCGGCGCGCGCACGGCGCGCAAGCGCGGGGACGAGGTGGCGCGCGAGACGCTCGCCGGCGTCGTCTCCGAGCTCTCCGACGTGCCCGAGGAGCGCATGCTCGAGACGGACGGCGCGCGCATGCTCGCGCTGGAGGCGCTGCTCGCCGAGGACGTCGTCGGGCACGCGCCGATGATCTCGCGCATCGCCCGCGTGCTCCGCCGCAACGCCGCGGGCATCCGCGGGCGCCGGCCGATCGGCAGCTTCCTCCTGCTCGGCCCGACCGGCGTCGGCAAGACAGAGACGGCGAAGGCCATCGCGCGCGCGCTCTTCCACTCGCGCGACGCGATGACCCGCGTCGACATGAGCGAGTACGCGGAGGCGCACGCTATCGCGAGGCTCATCGGCGCGCCGCCGGGCTACGTCGGCCACGAGGCGGGCGGGCAGCTCACCGAGGCGGTGAAGAAGCGCCCGTACCAGGTGGTCTTGCTCGACGAGATCGAGAAGGCGAACCGCGACGTGCTCGAGGCCTTCCTGCAGGTGCTCGACGAGGGCCGCCTCACCGACGGGCGCGGGCGGACGGTCGACTTCACGAGCACCGTCATCCTGATGACCTCGAACCTCGGCGCCGACGCGGCCGTCGCGGGCCCGGCGCGCAGCATCGGGTTCGGCAGGGAGCCGGCCGGGAGGGTGGGCGATCCCGAGGGCGTGGTCGCGGCCGCCCGCGCGGCGCTGCCGCCGGAGCTCTACAACCGCATCGACGAGGTGCTCTCGTTCGCGCCGCTCGGCGAGGACGAGGTGGTGGAGATCGCCCGTCGCCTGCTCGCGTCGCTCTCGCGCACGCTCGAGGCCGAGCGCGGCGTCTCGCTCGACGTCTCCCCGGACGTCCCGCGCGCCCTCGCCGCCCGCGGCGGGTTCGACGTCGAGCTCGGCGCGAGGCCGATGAAGCGCGCGATCGGCAAGTGGATCGAGGGGCCGCTCGCGGAGCTGATCCTGCGCGGCCTGCTCGGGGAGGGCGACGTCGCCCGCGTGGAGCTCGACGGCGACGGCGAGATCGCGGTGCGCGCGCCCGCCTGCGCCGGCGGCTCGCCCCGGCTCGCATGTTAGGTTGGTTCATTTGTCACAGGTGAGCCTCGACAGCCGCTGCCCCGTCCACGTGGAGCTCCCCGTCGCGTGGGGCGACATGGACGCGCTCGGCCACGTCAACAACACAGTCTACTTTCGCTACTTCGAGTCGGGCCGGATCGTCTACTTCGAGCGCGCGGGCGCGGGGTTCCGCGAGACGGGGCCGATCCTCGCGACCGCGTCGTGCGAGTTCTTGCTGCCGCTCACCTACCCGGACACGGTGCGCGTCGAGGTGGGCGTCACGCGGCTCGGCACCACGAGCTTCACGATGGTGTACCGCGTCGTCAGCCTGGGTCGCGGCGCGCTCGCGGCGCGCGGGGCGTCGGTGTGTGTCTGGTACGACTACCGAGCGGGCGCGAAGGCGGCGCTCCCCTCCGACGTGCGGGCGCGCATCGAGGCGCTGGAGGGGCGAGCCCCCTGACGTCCGGGCCTCCCGTGTGGTAGCCCGAGGGTCCGCGGCGGGTCGCGGGCACAGGAGAGAGTTCATGCTGAGCAAGCTGAAGGACGCGGTCGTCACCGCGGTCAACCGCGCCGCGTACGGCAAGGCGCCGGAGGGCGGCCCCGCGACCGTCGGGGAGATCTCCCTGCGCAGGCTCGACGGATCGGCGCTGCCCATCGCGGAGCTCGAGGGCAAGGTCGTGCTCTTCGTCAACGTCGCGAGCCGCTGCGGGCTGACGCCGCAGTACGAGCAGCTGGTGCAGCTCCACCAGCGCTACAGGGATCGCGGCCTCTTGGTGGTCGGCGCGCCGTGCAACCAGTTCCTCGGCCAGGAGCCGGGCGACGCCGGGCAGATCACGAGCTTCTGCTCGACGACGTACGGCGTGGATTTTCCGCTGCTCGAGAAGCAGGACGTCAACGGCGCCGCGCGCAGCCCGCTGTACCAGTGGCTGGTCGGCAGCGCGCCGGGCGGAGGGGCCGACATCACGTGGAACTTCGAGAAGTTCCTCGTGGGCCGCGACGGCGAGGTGCGGGCGCGCTTCTCGCCGCGCACCAAGCCGGACGCCCCGGAGATCGTGGCCGCCATCGAGGCCGCGTTGACCTGACGTATACATCGTGTTTACCTGTCGCGTCGGAGGCAGACGCGATGCGACAGCTCACGAGCACGATCCTCACCCTGATCTCGACCTGCGCGGCGCTGGTGGCCTGCGCGTGCGGATCGTCGTCGTCGGAGACCGCCCCGGTCGCGGCGGCCGGGGCGTCAGCAGGCACGGCAGGCGCGAGCGGGACGGCGGGCGCGACGGGGAAGGCCGGCGCGGCAACCGCGGGCGTGGCCGGCACCGCAGGGGCGAGCGGCGCGGGCGCGGCCGGCACCGCAGGGGCGAGCGGCGCGGGCGCGGCCGGGACAGCGGGCGCGATCGCTGCCGGGACAGCGGGCGCGAGCGGCGCGGGCTCGGCCGGGGCAGCGGGCGCTGCCGGGACACCGGGCGCGAGCGGCGCGGCGGGCGCGGGTCAGGCTGGCGCGGCGGGGGGAGGAGCAGCGGGCTCGGCGCAGGCCGGAGCGGCGGGATCGCCGAGCGTCAAGTGCGGCACGCTGTCGGCGGGCCTGAACACCCTCACGGTGGGGGGTGTCCCGCGGATGCTCCAGGTGCAGCTCCCGGCGCAGGCGTCGTCCAAGGTGGCGCTGTTGTTCCTGTGGCACGGGTGGAACCAGCTCCCCAGCGACTTCTCCGGCGCGACAGTCTACGATGTCCCCAGCGGCAAGTGGGTGTCGTTCGATCCGAACGCCTTCGCCATGCCGCTCGTCATCGTCACGCCGTACAGCCAGAAGCTCTTGCCGCCGGTGGGGCTCGACTGGGACATCGCCGACGGCTCCCTCGATTTTGCATACTTCGAGGCGATGCTCGGGTGCCTCCAGCAACAGTTCGACGTCGACGGGCGCCGTGTGTACTCGATGGGCTTCTCGGCGGGCGCGGTGTTCACCAACCTCCTGTCGGCGCGCTACCCGCACACCTTCGCGGCGACCATCAGCGAGTCGGGGATGTGGCTCAACGACAAGCCCGAGCAGGCGGACATCCAGTTTGGCTTCATCGTCAACTGGCAGTGGCCCGCGCTGTCCAAGGCGGACGGCGGGAGCGTGCTGCTCACGCACGGCGGCCCAGGAGACTACGCCACGGTCGCGAACCTCGAGGCCGCGGCCGCGAAGGCCGTCCCTTTCTTGACTGGTCACGGCCGCACCGTGACCGAGTGCTGGCACACCTTCGGTCACACCCTGGACCCAGACCTGACGCAGGGCATGTACTACGACTACCTGTGGGCTCACGAGCTCGGCTCGCCGCCGCTGGCCGCGCCCGTGCCGGGGTTCCCCACAGAGGCGGCGCCCGTCGGCGCCACGAGGTGTCGGTTGCACCCGGCGCTCTGACGCGCCGCCGCGGGGGGCGGGCCGATCGGCGCGCCGCGGCGCTCTCCTCGACGCTCCTTGATCGACGCCGCTGGGCATGGTGTGGTTCGCCCGGAGGCACCCCATGGCCCACGACTTGCTGTCCGTCCGTCCTTCTCGTGAGCTTGCTGGGGCTCGTCGTGCTGCCAGGGTGCGCCGGCGACCAGTTCACGCAGGGCGAGCCCGCCGGAGGAGCTGTCTCGGGCACAGGAGGTTCCAGTGGCTCGGGGCCATCCGGAGGCGGAGGATCGTCGGGAGTCTCCGGGGCCGGAGGCGGAGCGAGTCTCGTGGGCGTGAAGTGCGGCCCCTCCGGCAGCCTCACCTGCGGCCCGGGCCAGGCGTGCTGCGGGTACGACTACCCTGTGAGGTGTGGGACGGAAGGTACGCAGGATCCGGAGGACCCGTGCTACCTCTGGGGCAAGGGGATGCAGAGCTCGTCGTGTGACGGCCCGGAGGACTGTGCCGCCGACGAGGTGTGTTGCCGCGTCCTTGGGAACTACGCCCATGGGTACAGCTGCTGGCCGAAGGACTACATGTGTGTCGACCCGGGCTGCCACACGACCGCCGACTGCCCCACGGGTCGGATCTGCGTCCCCGATTCGCTCCCGATCTGCTTGCCGATCTCGACGATGGAGAGGAGCTTGGTCGGGTTCGAGTCGAGGTCGACCATGTTGCCCGCCTCCTTCGCGGCCTGCGTGCCGGTGTTCATCGCGACGGCGACGTCGGCCTGCGCGAGCGCGGGCGCGTCGTTCGTGCCGTCGCCGGTCATCGCGACGAGGTGCCCCTTCGCCTGGTAGCTGCGGATCATCTCGAGCTTGGCCTCGGGCGTCGCCTCGGCGAGGAAGTCATCCACCCCCGCCTCGGCCGCGATCGCGGCGGCGGTGAGCGGGTTGTCGCCGGTGATCATCACGGTCTTGATCCCGATGCGCCGCAGCTCCCCGAACCGCTCGCGGATGCCGCCCTTCACGACGTCCTTCAGGCGCACGACGCCGAGGACGCGGGCGCCGTCGGCGACGACGAGCGGCGTCGCCCCCTCCCGCGCGACCTGCTCCACGATCGCGCGCACCTCGGCGGGGAACCGCCCGCCCGCCTCCTCGACGAACCGCGCGACGGCGTCGGTCGCGCCCTTGCGGATCCGCCGCCCGCCGAGATCGACGCCGCTCATGCGCGTCTGCGCGGTGAAGGGGACGAACGCGGCGCCCGTCGCCTCGAGCTCCCGCGCGCGCAGGCCGAAGCGCGCTTTCGCGAGCACGACGATCGACCGACCCTCGGGTGTCTCGTCGGCGAGCGACGAGAGCTGCGCCGCGTCCGCGAGCTCGCGCTCGTCGACGCCGGGGGCGGGCAACAGCTCGCTCGCCTGCCGGTTGCCGAGCGTGATGGTGCCCGTCTTGTCGAGCAAGAGGACGTCCACGTCGCCCGCGGCCTCGACCGCGCGCCCCGACGTCGCGATGACGTTGGCCTGGATCATCCGGTCCATCCCCGCGATGCCGATGGCCGACAGCAGCCCGCCGATCGTGGTCGGGATGAGGCAGACGAGCAGCGCCACGAGCACCGTCAGCGACGCCGGGCTGCCCTGACCCGAGCTCGCCACCGCGTAGCGCGAGAACGGCAGCAGCGTCACCGTCGCCAGCAGGAAGACGATCGTGAGCCCCGCGAGCAGGACGTCGAGCGCGATCTCGTTCGGCGTCTTCTTGCGCTTCGCGCCCTCCACCATCGCGATCATCCGGTCGAGGAACGCCTCGCCCGGGTTGGTCGTCACCCGCACGACGAGCCAGTCGGAGAGCACGCGCGTCCCGCCGGTGACCGCGCTCCGGTCGCCGCCGCTCTCGCGGATGACGGGCGCGCTCTCGCCGGTGATGGCGCTCTCGTCGACCGACGCCACGCCCTCGAGGATCTCGCCGTCGGCGGGGATGAGCTCGCCCTCCGCGACGAAGACGACGTCCCCGAGGCGAAGGGACGGCGACGGCACCTCCTCGAGCGCGGCCGCGCGCGCCGCGGGCGCCGACAGGACCTCGCTCGACGCCCCCTTGCGGAGCCTCCTCGCGGGCACGTCACGCCTCGCCTGGCGGAGGGCGTCCGCCTGGGCCTTGCCCCTGCCCTCGGCCATCGCCTCGGCGAAGTTGGCGAACAACACTGTCATCCACAGCCACGCGGCGACCGCGAGGATGAAGCCCGCGGGCGCGTCGCCCTGGCCCGTCACCGCGGCGTGGACGAACAGCGCGGTCGTGAAGACGCTGCCGAGCTCGACCACGAACATCACGGGGTTGCGCGCCATGCGCCGCGGGTCGAGCTTCTTCACCGCGTCCACGAGCGCCGCGCGCACGATCGGGCCGACGAAGAGGGGCCTGGGCTGCTGTTCAATGTTCGACATGTTCGTTCTCCTGACGCTCTCTCGGGGCGCGGGCTCAGCGCGCCGCCTGCTGCAAGTGTTCGACGATGGGCCCGAGCGCGAGCGCCGGGAGGAACGTCAGCGCGCCGACCAGCACGATGGTGCCGACCAGCATCGCCACGAACAGCGGCGTGTGCGTCGGCAGCGTGCCCGGCCCCGCGGGCACGAGGCGCTGCTTCGCGAGCGAGCCCGCGATGGCCAGCACCGGGACGATGACCCAGAACCGCCCGATCAGCATCGCGAGGCCGATGGCGACGGCGTAGAACCTCCCGCTCGCGGTGAGGCCGCCGAACGCGGAGCCGTTGTTGTTGGTGCCCGAGGTGAAGGCGTAGAGGATCTCGCTGAACCCGTGCGCGCCAGGGTTGCCGAGCGGCTCGGTGCCGGCGGGGACCACACACGCGATGGCGGTGCCGAGGAGCACGGTGGCCGCGGGGAAGAGGATGACGAGCGACGCCATCTTCATCTCGAACGCCTCGATCTTCTTGCCCAGGTACTCGGGCGTGCGGCCCACCATCAGCCCGGCGACGAACACCGCGATGATGGCGTACATCAACATTCCGTACAGGCCCGATCCGACCCCGCCGAACACGATCTCGCCGAGCTGCATGAGCCACATGGGGACGAGCCCGCCGAGCGGCGTGAAGCTGTCGAGCATCGCGTTGACGGCGCCGCACGACGCCGAGGTCGTCACGGCGGTGAAGAGCGCGGAGCCCACCGCGCCGAAGCGCACCTCCTTGCCCTCCAGGTTGCCCGCCTGCTGCGCCACCGAGAGCGCGCCGAGCGCGGGGTTGCCCGCCTGCTCGGCGGCGATGACGGCGACGGCGAGCGGCACGAACAGCGCCACCATCGCCCCGAGGATCGCCCAGCCCTGGGCCTCGCTGCCGACCAGCCTGCCGAACATGAAGCAGAGCGCCGCGGGGACGAGGAAGATGCTGAGCATCTGGACGAGGTTCGAGAGCGCGGTCGGGTTCTCGAACGGGTGGGCGGAGTTGGCGTTGAAGAACCCGCCGCCGTTCGTGCCGATCAGCTTGATGGCCTCCTGCGACGCCACCGGGCCGAGAGACACCACCTGGTCGGCGCCCTGCACGCTGTGCACGGTCACGCTCCCCGCGAGCGTCTGGGCCGCGCCCTGGCTCACGAAGAAGAGCGCCACGACGACGCTGAGCGGCAACAGCACGTACAGCGTGGCTCGCGTCAGATCGACCCAGAAGCTCCCCAGCCCCTCCGCGCTCTGCCTGGCGAAGCCTCGCGCGAGGGCGAACAGCACCGCGATCCCGGTCGCGGCGGAGACGAAGCTCTGCACTGTCAGCCCCAGCATCTGCGTGAGGTGGCTCATCGTCGACTCGCCGGCGTACGCCTGCCAGTTGGTGTTCGTCACGAAGCTCACGGCGGTGTTGAACGACACCTCGGGCGAGACGGCCGCGAACCCCTGGGGGTTCAGCGGCAGGGCGCTCTGCGCGCGTTGCAACAAGTAGAGCGCGAGCGCCCCCGCGAGGTTGAACACGAGGACGGAGGCCGCGTACCGTTGCCAGGGCATGTCCTCGTCGGCGCGGACGCCCGCGGCCCGGTAGATGAGCCTCTCGACGGGGCCGAGCACGCGCCCGGCGAGGCGCGCCTCCCCGCCGTGGACGCGGACGAGGTACGCGCCGAGGGGCCGCGCGAGCGCCAGCAACAGCGCGAGGAAGAGCGCGAGCTGCGCGACGGCGATGGCGGTCACGACAGCCGCTCCGGGGCGAGGAGCGCGAAGCCCAGGTAGCCGATGAGGACGACGGCGAGCGCGCCGCCCACGACGGTGAGCGTGGCCATGATCAGACCCTCTCGAAGAGGCGCACGAGGCCCCAGGTGAGCGCGAAGAACGCGCAGGTGAGTGTCAGGTAGGTGAGGTCCATGTTCGGTGTCTTTCAGCGCGACGGTCTCGGCAGGTGGCGGGCTGCGAGCTCGCGACACTCGCCTCCGCACTCGGGCATGCGCGCGACGAGGCGCGCCTGATCTCGGCAGAACTGGGTCAGCTCCGGCCCGCGCGCGGCGACGCAGGTGGTGCGGAGCGTCTCGACGACACGGGCGACCAGCGCCTCGCGCTCGGTCGACGGCAGCGCGGCGAGCTCCCGCTCCCGCCGCGCGTCCGTCCACATCGCCGCGGCGAAGACGGCCGCGACGAGCACCGCCGCCGCCAGCCACGCGCGCGCGGGGCGCTCGGGACGAGGCGCCGCGCCGGGGAGCGAGGCGCTCAGAACCACGTCGTCGCTCCGAGGGTGACGGTCTGTTGCTGGCGACGGTTCGGGACGAAGGGCGTGGCGGCGCCGTCGCCCGCGACCGTCCCGCCGAAGAACATGGCGCCGCCGGCCTGGTCGTGGCGGACCTCCAACCGGACGGACGCGCGCTCGTGGGGCCGCAGATCGAGCGTGGCGGTGCCGGACGCGACCCACGGCGCGGGCCAGAACAGCGGCGAGGCCCGCCCGGTCGAGCTCTCCGCCGCGTGCTCGCGGAAGCCGTCGCCGCGCGCCGCGACGAACACGGCGTCGGTGACGCGGGCGCGCGCGTACAGCGCCCCCGCGGTCCACCAGCTGGTGCCGAGCCGGTTGGGCTCGAGGCCCGCGTTGCCGTGGGCGATGAACGACAGTCGTCGGCTGGCGTGCCAGGTGACGTGGGAGTCGACGAGGTGACGGAGCGCGCGGCCCTCCGGCGCCCCGCGCGGGCGCTCTACGCCGCCGAAGTAGAGGAGCGACGCCGCGACGCTCGGCCGGGTGTACGTGAGCTGCGCCGCGATCGACTTTTCACTGTTGTTGTCGACGACGGAGTTCCAGCCGTTGACCACGGCGGCCGTCACTGCCCAGTCATCCGACAGCGCGTAGGTGGCGCGCGCGCCCGTGTGGTAGAAGGGCAGCCCGAAGAAGAGGTTCGATCGCGACCAGTTCCAGCTGTCGCGCACGGCCATCGACTCGGGGCCGATGGGCGACAGGAACAACCCCGCGCTCGCGGTGAGCTTGCCGACCCGGCCGCCGGCGTAGGCCTGCTGCAGGTACTTCCACTGGTCGGCGCCGCTCGCGTTCGCGCCGCTCGACCCGGCGGAGACCGGCTCGCTCAGGTAGTAGGTCGACGGCGTGTGGCCGATCTGCAGGGTCATGCGGCCGATCAACCCCTTGTCGTCCCAGGTGGCGTCGAGCGCGGCGTTCGACAGCGTGAAGCTGTTGTGACGGTTGTCGAAGCCCCGGTAGTTCGTCACGCCGTTCGACGGCGCGCCGAGGTTCCACTGGTAGAACGCCTCGACGTACCCGCCCAGCGTGTAAGGCAGGGGCGCGGCGGGCGCGGCGGGCGCGCCGACAGGCGGCGGCTCGGGCAGCGCCTCGCCCCGCGCGGGGGAGGCGACGGAACAACAGAGGGCGCAGGCGGCGGCGAGGAGAGAGGCGCGCATGGGCGGTGCCCCTGATGTGCGCCTCCTCGCGTCCGGCCGCCGTCAAGTCACGGCCGGGCGGCATCAAGATTGTATCAAGGCGCGAGCTACGCGCCCCACCGGCGGTGCGTCCACAGCCAGCCCTCCGGGTGCGCGCGCACGAAGCGCTCGACCTCCTCCGCCACCCTGCGGGTCACCTCCTCGGCGTCGTCGACGCGCAGGAACACGCGCGGCACG
>JADLFU010000090.1 GCA_020849655.1 Polyangiaceae bacterium
GACGGGCGGCTCGTCGGGGCTCGTGCGCACGAGCAGGCGCTCGGGGTCCTCGCCCACGACGTGGGCGTTGGTCAGCGCGTAGACGTCGTCGCCCCGGACGCCGATCACGAACGCCGACCCGCGCTGGACCGCGGTCAGCTCCTCGATCCACGCGGTCACGAGCGAGAGCGGCGCCGCGACGAGCGGCCACAGGCTCGGGAGCTCGGCGGCGGCGTGGACCCAGCTCGCGCCGACCCGCTGCCCGTACCCGATGACCGTCGCGGCCTGGTCGGACTGGTGCTGAGGGCCACCCTCGTTGGCGCTGAGGAACGCCCTTCTGGTCTCTCTTCGTGGCGCTGAGGCGCGCTGCTCGTCCGTGCGTCGGGCCTCATGGCTGCGCAGGGGTGGCACGCCATGGAGACGAGGCTGTGCGCGCGATGCGGGGGCAGCTTCCCGGTGAACGCGCGCGCTCGCGTGGCGCACGCCTACTGCGCGAAGGTGGAGTGCCAGCGAGAACGACGGCGCGCGGCGCAGCAGGCTCGCCGAGCCCGTGATGGGCGCCCGCCGCTGAGCGAGACCGGTAGGGCGAGCCATGCGGCGTGCATGAGGTCGTGCCGGCGAGAGACCGCGCGAATTCTGCGCGAGGGCGGGAGCGTGACGGAAGCCGGGTTGGACGGCGAGGAGCCGGCGCGCGTGTATGTCGTTCGCGGGCCTGGGCCAGAGGTGCGACTCCGCCTCGTCACGAGGGCCGGCGTCGACGTCGTCATCGACGCGAAGGCGGCTTCCGATCGCGTGACGGAAGCCGGGTGAACCCCTTGCGAGACAGCGCCTTGCACGCGGCGACAATTCGGCGTCGCGTGATGAAGCCGGGATAGGAGAGGGCGCGCAGAAGACGTAGATGTTGGTTCGTCGCGCTGAGCGCGACCTGTCCTCACCGTCGGGACGCGCGCTGTGCGCGAGCGAGACGGCTCGTCTTCGAGGAGTTCCCATGGCGCGTCCACGCCCGGCGCCTCCACATCCGGACCTCGTACGCCGACCTGCCGGTCCCTTCGGCTGGCTCGACGCGCGCCTGCTGCATGACGGCTGGCTGAGCCGCATGAGCGCCGAGGCCGCAGCCGCGCTGCTCTTCCTCGCGCTCGTCGCAGATCGACAGGGGAGCTCGTTCTACGGCCGTGACCGCATGGCGCTTGCGCTCGGCCTCCCGCGCGACGCGCTCGACCGCGCGCTCGCGCGGCTGCTCGCGCTCGGCCTGGTCGCGCATCGCCCGTGGCGCGCGGGGATCCCCGACGGCGTGTGGCAGCTCCTGCCGCTCCCGCGGAGCGAGGTCGCGCGGCGCGGCGGCGAGTCGGTCTCGGTCGGCGCGATCCTCACGCGGCTCGGGCTCGGACCGTGAGCGCGGTCACGACGATCGAGGTCGGTCGCGTCGTGGCGCCCGCGGCGCCCGTGCTGCGGGACCCGGCGCGCGTCGAGGAGCTCGTCGCGAGCGTGCGCGCGGTCGGCCTGCGCTGCCCGCTCGTCGTGCGCCCACGCGCCGACGGGGCGTACGAGCTCGTCGACGGGGTCCTCCGTCACGAGGCCGTCGACGCGCTCGGCTGGCGCGAGGTGCCGGCCGTGGTGCTCGACCTCGACGACCGCGCCGCAGCTCGCACGCGGCTCGTCCTCAACGCGGTCCGGCGGTGCGTCAGCCCGCTCGAGGAGGGGGCCCTGGTCCGCCATCTCGTGGACCGCGGCGACCGCCCGACGACGATCGCAGAGGTGCTCGGTCGCTCGACCGCGTGGGTCCAGGCCCGGCTCGAGCTGCATGGCCGCCTCTGCGCGACGCTCCAGCTCGAGGTCGAGCGCGGCGAGCTGCCGTCTCGGCTCGCGGGCGAGATCGCCATGGCGCCGCCTGCGCTCCAGGAGCCGCTGCGCCGGGCCGCGCACGCGCACGCGCTGTCGCCCCACGCGACGGGGCGCCTGGCCCGGTACCTCGACGAGCCAGGACGCACGGCCGAGGAGCGCCTCGACGCGTTCGCCGATCCAGGCGCGGTCCTTGCCCGCCCCGGACGGCGCGCTCCGTCACCGACTCCCGTGACCGACCGGATCGACGACGTCACCTCGAAGGTCCTCGACCTCGGACGGACGCTCGCGCGCGCCCGCGCGGGCATGACCGCGGCCGACCGTGAGGCGGCTCGAGGCGCGATCGAGCGGCTCGAGCGTCGCCTCGGCGACCTGTCCCACGAGCTGGAGGCCTTCAGGCATGACACGCACGCCCAAGAGCGCGCGCCGGCGGGAGGCGCTCTACCGCTACCTGGTGATCGCTCCGCTGCTCCCGCCGCAGCTCGACCGGAAGGAGCGCGGACGACGGATCGCCGCGATCCTGAAGGAGCCGCCGCGCCCACCCGACGGGAGCCCGACGCCGCCGCTCTCGAAGCGCACGATCCACCGCTGGCTGGAGATCTACCAGAAGGCGCGGGAGGAGCAGCGCGACCCGCTGGACGCGCTGGAGCCGAAGGTCCGCGACGACCACGGCAAGCCGAGGAAGATCGCGGCGGAGCTCCTCTCGAAGGCGATCGTGCTTCGCGAGAAGTGGCCCGGCTACAGCCTGAAATCGATCCTGGAGCGGGTCGACCACCCGGACCGGGACCGGGCGGCACGCCGCTCCCTGGCGCGGGCATTCCTCCAGGCGGGCTACGACCGCCGGGACAAGCGCCGCCGGATCGCGGACCGCGACAAGGGCCCGCGCCATGAGATCGACTGGGACCTGCAAGACTGGGAGGCCGACTTCCCGAACGACCTGTGGCAGGTCGACTCCACGCCCTCGATCTGGCTCGCCGCGGGCACCCACCGCGATCAGCCCGTCCACCTCCAGCTCATCAACATCATCGACGACCACTCGCGGCTCGTCGTGGGCGGCGGCTTCGTCGAGCGCCTCCGCGTCGTCGATCTCCTCGAGCTCCTCGTCCCCGCGATCGCCAGGTACGGCTGCCCGAGCCGGCTCTATGCCGACCAGGCCAAGATCCACAAGTCAGCGATCCTCGTCGAAGGCCTCCCTCGGATCGGCGGCGACGTCATCCTCGGCACGGTGGGCCACGCGCCCGGGCACGGAAAGATCGAGCGGCTCCACCAGACCGTGGAGACCACCCTGATCGAGGACCTGCGCCGCTCGCCCGTCGAGACCGCAGCGGAGGCGACGCGACAGCACCAGCTCTGGCGCGAGCGCAACGCCGAGGAGGTGCACACCACGACGGGCGAGCCGCCGCGCACGCGCTGGGAGCGGATCCTCGGCAACGCGCGGATCCCGAGCGAGGAGGCGCTGCGCTGGGCCTTCCGCGGCGAGCACAGGTCCCAGATCACCGAGGTCGGTGCGATCCGCCTCCACGGCCAAAAGTACGAGGCGCCGGCCTCTCACCGGCGCTCGACGCCTTACATGGTCACGGTGCGCTACGACCTGCTCGACACGTCCACGATCTGGATCGAGGACGACGACGGCGCGCGGCACCCTTGCCCGCTCTACC